>CAYYPN010000071.1:0-10755 GCA_964473545.1 uncultured Planctomycetaceae bacterium | reverse complement strand
ATCACCCACCACACCGCCGCCCAACCCGTCCCCCGATTGGCGTGAACGGTTACGAGCTAACAACCGGTCATTTCTATTGGGGTACAACACCACCCAAATATTAAATCGCCCCCGGAACCCCCGGAAGGCGCCCCCAGGCCGGACCTGAGCGAAGCGAAGGTCCGGGTTCTCATTCCGCGGGCCGCTTGCCCGTCTGCCGGTAACGCGCCCGCCGTTTGGCGTATTCCGCCGGGCTGAACGGCAGGTCCGGCTCGTGGGCCCCGGCCATCACCTGCTGGTGCAGGCTCCGGACAAACGGCACGCACCACTGGCAACCCGTCCCCGCCGGCAGGGCCTGGTTGATCCGCGACGCCACCGCCGGCCGCTCACGCCGGTAGTAATTCACAATCTTCCGCTTGCTGATGCGAAAGCACAGGCATACGTGATCGTCGGGGTCCATGAGAACATCATTTTAGGGCTGGCGGCTTCTTCAGCCGAAAGTCTACTTCATATAACGACAGGTCGACGTCCGGAATCACCTCCAAGGCGTAGCGCAGCCTCAAATCACTTTCATGCGAGATAATCAACCCCCTTACAGTTTCCTCCCCAATGGCGAGTTCGCGTTTCACCCAGCCCATGTATCGAGCCACTTGGCCAATGGTTTTGTCACAACTCTGTTCCTTTTTCAACTCAATTACTAGCCAGCGATTGCCATCGCTATGTTTCGCCAACAAGTCGATTCTACCCACGTCGCACGGATGCTCGTATCCAGCCTCGTCGTCATCATTGTTAGGGCCACGGTAGAGATTCCATCCCACGCGAGCCAAGTCGGTATGCGCCCAGTTATCGCGGAGAAATTCGTGAAGATGTCTCTCCAATCCAAATACATGAAGAGAAGGTTCAACTGAATCGACCGTCGCGTCTTCAAGGCCACCATCTTCCTCCGAATGTCCCATGAACCACCATATGGCGTCGAGTGTCCACAAGTCAGTGTCAGCCGCCTTAGCCAGATCTGCTAGAACACCATTTACCTTCTCAAACTGCGTACCCAGGCTTTCGCCGCGGTGCCAATCAGGCCAGAGCGACACCTGCTTGAGACCAGCTTCAGACACGGTGTTCCAAACACCAACGTCTTGCGGGTACAGAACGTGAAAAACTGCAGTACCGATCGCCTTGCCCATTCCCCTCACAAGCGTAACCGCTTTATCCAATCGCTGCCCCACGGGTAGATTCTCATCCTGCAAGACGAGAAGCGCATTGCGAAGAATAGACATGTCCCGGCATATAACAGACCCCTGCCGCTGCAAGTTCGACCAATGCGTATTGTTTTCGAAAATCAGAAAGGCTCGAAACTCTTCCTCCGTCAGCGCCTCAAGGCTGTCTCTGCGAAACAGTTTTTGGAAGCGAGCCAAGACTGGTTGTTTGGAATCAGTCATCCGATCGAACCCCGCATCACGCCCTTTACGCAGAAGAAGAACATTACGAAGCGTGGATACGGCTTGCTGGAACACCGCCTCTGAATCATGAGCCATGACATACCCCATAGGTTGGGACTGAAGTTAGGCCGCAAAGTTGCGCAACCCAGTCTACTTCACGCGTACCTTTGCGTATATGCACGCCGAAACTGTCTTGGGCTGCACTGTTTGTATCGGCGGAACTGGCGGTTGAAGTGGGCGAGGCTGCGGTAGCCGGTTCCCCAGGCGATGTCGCTGATCGAGCGGCGGGTTTCGGTCAGCAACCGGGAGGCTTCGGCGATCCGCGCTTCGTTGACGTAGGCGATGAACGACCGGCCGGTCGACTGGCGAAAGGCGCGGCTGAGGGTGGCGGGGCTGACGTGGATCAGCTTCGCTGCCTGGCGATGATCGAGCGGCCGGGCCAGGTGATCGTGCACCCAGCGGCAGACGCGGTCGATGCGGTCGGCATCGTTGGCGGCGGTGCGCGGCGCGAAGCCCGGCCCCACCAGCGGCCGCGCCTCGTCCTCACCCAGGCGCGACAGTTCATCCAATGCCCGGAGCAGCGACGTCAGCCGCGCCCCCAGCGGGCGGTCGGGCCAGTCGTTCATGTCCCGGACCACGCGTTCGGCCGTCGGGCCGACGAAATGCAACGCGCGCCGGGCGCGGGAGAGCAACCCCCGTACCCCCGCCAGTTCCGGCAGACTGCAGGGCCCGCCCACGAATTTCCGGGGGTCGAACTGGACGTAAGCTGCTTCCTGGTCGGCGCCGTCGATGTGGCGCGACGCCCAGGTGTGCGGCAGGTTCGGGCCGATCAGCACCAGGTCGCCCGGTTCGAAAGTCTCGATGCTGTCACCGATGTACCGCATGCCCCGGCCACGCACGATCGCGGTCAGCTCCGCCTCGGGGTGGGTGTGCCATTCGAAGGGGAACTGCGGGGTGACGCGTCGCTGGCAGACCATCGACGCCCCGGCGGGGGGAATGACTTTTTCGAACTGTGGCTTCACGCCCGAGATTCTAACCAAAACGCGCAGATTGGCGCGGCGTCGCCTTCCGGGGGTGAGCCGATCGGATCAGAACATAAGCCACACCGCGTAGTCGGCCTTGGAAAGTTGGACCATGATATGGGCATGAAGCCGAAGATCGACCCGTCGCCGGACTTTGCCCGTTTCAAGGACACGTTGCTGTTGAAGCAACGCTGGAAGCGTCCGCCGCTGTTCGACTTTCTCGTCGACCCGGGGCACAAGGCGCGCCTGCTCGGCCGGCCGATCGAGACGCCGGCCGACGAGGTCGAATTCTACGTGGCGGCCGGTTACGACTACGTGCAGGGCTACCTTGGCCACATGCCGCTGGAGATGCAACAGGTCAACGCCGCGCGCCGCGACTCCGGCGCGCAATCCCACGGCTACGGCGGGATCATCAGCGACCTCGACCAGTTCCGCAGCCATCGCTGGAGTTGGCAGGACCTGGCCGACGGTGACATGAGCGGGTTTGCCGACATGCTCGACCGGGCCGAGCGGACCGCCGCGGCGATGCCCGACGGGATGAAGCTGCTGCTGTGGACCAACGATGCGTTCACGTTCGCGTGGGAGATGATCGGGTTCGATGAGTTCTGCATCGCCAGCGTCGAGCAGCCGGAGTTTCTCGCGGAAGTGATGGACTCGCTGGGCCGGGTGAACATCAACATCGTGCAAGCCACGATCGAGCGATTGGGCGACGCGGTCGGCGCGGTGATCTACTCCGACGACATCGCCTACACCGAAGGGCTCATGCTCGGGCCCGGGTTTTTCCGCGAGCGGTTGTTCCCGATCATCCAACGGATCGGCGACCTCGCGGCGACGGTCGATGCTCCGCTGATCTACCACTCGGACGGCCGGTTGTACGACGTGTTCAACGACCTGGCGGCGTGCGGGGTGCGCGCGGTCCAGCCGCTGGAACCCAAGTCGATGGACCCGCTGGAAATCAAGCATCGCTGGCCGGGTCGGTTCTGTCTGCTGGGTAACATCGACCTGGACCTGATGGCCCGGGGCACGCCCGACGCGGTGGAGGCGCACGTTCGTTCGAAGATCGACCGACTCAATGCCGGGGGCGGGTACATGCCCGGCGTGTCGAACACCGTCCCCGACTACGTGAACTTCGACAACTACATCCGCATGATCGAAACGGTGCACAGCTACCCCAACGAGGCGTGTGAGCTTTAGCTCGCATGCCCGGAACGTATACGCATCAGCGCATGTGGGCTGAAGCCCACACGCCTATTGCTGGTACCGCTTGTAGCGCACGCCCTTCAAGAACGCATCGCGTTCCAGGGCGAAACTCACCGCCTGCTCCAACTCAACATTCACGTGGGTGTACGGATAATCGCGCCGATCGCGCACGATCCCGTGGCGCACCGCCTGCAGGAGCGTGTAACGATAGGCCAGACGACACTGCTTGATGTCTCGAATGCATCCGTCGTAATAATTCTTCTGCCCCGAATCCCGCCAGAACGGTACGATCCGACGAGGCGTGTGGACTTCAGCCCGCATGCCCGCACCCACGCTTGGCTCCCACAGATCATTCACCAGCTTCGCCACCGACCCGTGCATTCGTTGCATCATCCCCTTCAAATCCTCGCCGCGCTCCAGGTACCCCAGCGTGTGATAGTGATTGTCCAACAGGCTCGTGACCCATGGCGTGAAGCCGTACTCCCCGGCATACCGGCCGAACCGATCCCAGAACACCGCCTTCGCCGGCTCCGAAGCGAACGCGGGCCAACGATCGCGCACCCGCGCGGTGATGAAATAAACCTGTCGATCCCGGTACCAGTGCTCGAAGCGATGGCGCCCCTGGTAGTCAACACGCGTCGAGGTCTTCGACTTGCGCGTGTAACGACGATCCATGCGGGGTCCCCCTTTCATTGAGGCGTGTGAGCTTCAGCTCACATGGCACCATGGCGCGATCGCATGATCGCATCGCATGTGGGCTGAAGCCCACACGCCTCATGGTATCGCGGGTGCTACAATCCCACCATTGTTTGTTCATGCATTCAGGCCTCCACCGAAAGGACTCCCCATGCCCGATCGCCAAGGCGCCGTCACATTCAAGGGCTCGCCCATGACCCTGACCGGCAGCGGCAGCGTCGCCGAGGGCCAGCCCGCGCCCGACTTCGAACTGACCACCACCGACATGCAGACGGCCAGGCTCAGCGATTACCGCGGCAAGGTCGTCGTGGTCTCGACCGTCCCCTCGCTGGACACCAGCGTGTGCGACACGATGACCCGCCGGTTCAACGCCGAGGCCGCCGAACTCGGTGACGACGTGGTCGTGATCACCGTCAGCGTCGACCTGCCAATGGCCCAGAAGCGTTGGTGCGGCGCGGCCGGTGTCGACAACATCGTCACGCTCAGCGATTACAAGGACCACCGCTTCCAGGACGCCTGGGGCCTGCGCATCAAGGAGCTGGGCCTGATCGCACGCTCGGTCACGGTGATCGATCCCCAGGGCAAGGTCATGCATCATCAGCTTGTCACCGAAGTCGCCGAGGAGCCGGACTACGACGCGGCCCTCGAAGCGGCGAAGAAGGCCCGGGGATGACCGCGACGCCGCGACGGGCCGGTCGCGCTCGCAAGCTCGCCATGCGCTGGGTCATCATCATCCTGTGCATCTACGGCCTCTACCTCGTGGTGGGCCTGGCGATCCAACGCCGCATGATGTTCCCCACGTGGATCGTCCCCGACTACGAGGTCGATACGACGACGTATCCCGCGGCCTACGAAACGCACACGATCGACACCCCCGCCGGCACGACCAACTATCTGTACATCCCGGCCGACAGGGATGAAGCAGGCCCCCTGGTCGTGTTCGCGCACGGCAACGCCGAGATCATCGACATCTGGCCGCCGCTGCTCGAGCCTTACCTGCGCATGGGGGTGAGTGTGCTCATTGTCGAGTACCGCGGGTATGGCCAGGCCGACGGCGCGCCTTCGCAACGGGCGATCACCGCCGACTTCGCCGCGGCGCTGGACGAGGTGATTCAACGGCCCGAGGTCGATCCCAACCGGTTGATCTACCACGGCCGCAGCATCGGCGGCGGCGTGGCGTGCCGCCTCGCCCGGCAACGCAAGCCCGCAGCGATCATCCTGCAATCCACGTTCACCGACACCGGGGCCGTGGCGATGCGCTACGGCTACCTGCCGTGGCTGATGCGGGATCGATTCAACAATGCCGCGGTCCTTCGCAGGTACGACGGCCCGGTCCTGCTCCTGCACGGCAACCGCGACGGGATCATCACCTTCGGCCACTCCGAGAAACTGCACCAGCTCGCGCCCCACAGCCGGCTCATCGAATTCGACAACGTCGGCCACAACGACCTGCCGATCGAAAGCGATGAGTTCTGGCAGACGATCGGCTCGTTCCTGCGCGATGCGGAACTGGTGGCAGAGAAGTAGGGCTTAGGGCTTAGGGCTTAGGGCTTAGGGCTTAGGGCTTAGGGAAATGATACGCGGCCGTATCCCTAAGCCCTATTACCTGAGCCCTGCCCCCTCACTCACCGCCACTGTCTGGTCGGGGCGATCATCCGTTGCCAGTCCGTGTCCTGGTCGCGGCTGAAGGTGCGGTCGGCCTGCTGGCAACAGTCCCAACACAACACCGCATCCCGGTTGGCCGTTTCCTCAGGTTCAGGATGCGTCCACTGGTTCATCGGCGGGTCGCGATCGACCAGGCAGAGCGTGCAGGCGAACGCGGCCTCGCTCGGCGCCGCCTCCTCGATCGCCCGCCTCAGGCAGTCGATGCACAGGATCGAGCCCTTGTGCCCCTCGATCATCGGCTTGATCATGTCCCAGTCGGTCCCGCAGAAATCGCAGGCCAACACCACGCCTTCGTCCGTGTGTCGTTGCATGCGGGTATCCTAGGCACAAGGCGTGTGAGCTTCAGCTCACACGCCTTGAGTTGGAGTTGACACCGCCCCGCCCCCGCGTTGCAGTACACCCACCATGGCCCAGCGCCCCTGCATCCTGTTCACCGCCTTCGAGCCCAGCGGCGACGAACACGCCGCGCCGGTCATCGCGGAACTGCGTCGCTTGCTGCCGGGCGTGCCGATCCACGGACTGGGCGGGCCGCGCATGGAGGCCGCCGGCGCCGGCATCATCGAAAAGACAAGCGGCCTGGGCCTCATGCTCGGCGACTCGGCGTTCCACGTCTTCGAACACTTCCGACGCGTTGCCCGCATCAAGAAGTGGGCCAAACAAAACCCCGTCGCCGTCCACGTGCCCACCGACTCGCCCGCGGCCAACTGGTCGTTCTGCCGAATGATCAAGACCCAGTTCGCCCGACCCCAACCCGGTCGACCCGCGGCCAAGGTCGTGCACCTGGTCGCACCGCAGGTCTGGGCCTGGGCGAGCTGGCGGGTCAAACGTCTGCGCAAATGGTCGGACCTGGTCCTGTGCCTGCTCCCCTTTGAACCGCAGTGGTTTCAACAGCACGGCGTCCGCGCCCAGTTCATCGGCCATCCCGTCTTCGAACACGCGCTGGACCTGGATCGGATCCGATCGCAGGCGGCCGAGTTCCCCGCCGGCCAACCGCGACTGGCGCTGCTGCCCGGGTCGCGCCCGAGTGAACTCAAGGCCAACTGGCCCGTGCTGCTCGACGCCTGGCGGCAGTTTCACGAACGCCATCCCGAGGCCCACGCGACGGTCGCGGCGGTCGATCGTGACGCGGTCGGGTATCTCAAGCGCACCGCCGGCGCGTTGCCGCCCAACCTCACCATCGCCGCGGGCCAGACCGATGCGGTGATCAACTGGTCCGACCTGATCCTCACGGTCTCCGGCACGGTCACGCTGCACATTTCGCGGCAGGGTCGACCCATGACGATTCTTTACAAGGTCAACCCGTGGGGCTGGCGGCTGCTCGGGCAGTTTCTGATGGAGACGCGCACGTTCACGTTGCCCAACCTGATCACGCTCGGCGAGCCGGCCAGGTCGCGCGACGACCACGTGGTTCGCGAGTTCATCCCCTTCTACGGCCCGACGCATCCGCTGGTCGACGAGCTCGACACACTGCTCAAGGACGAGGACAAGAAGCGCGTGCAACTCGAAGCCCAGCGCAGCCTCGTCGAAAAGTTCCAGGGCCACCACGCCGGCCGCGAAGCCGCCCAGGCCATCGCCGACGCCTACCACCAGGCCATCGAATCGCGATAAAGCCGCCGATGGTATCGGCGGTCTTCGATCGGCACGTCAATGACGCGGGGACCGCCGATGCCATCGAAGCGCGACAAAACCGAACATAAAGCCGCCGATGGTATCGGCGGTCTGCGATCGGCACGTCAATGACGCGAAGACCGCCGATGCCATCGGCGGCTTTATACGGTTCCCGACCAGTCGGGCGGGAAGATCATCACCGGACGGTCGGCCTGGCGGACGACCTGTTGCGGGATGTCGCCGGCAAGCAGGCGGGCCATACGGCCCTTGCCGGAGGCGCCGACGAGGATGAGCGAGCAACTGTGAGCTTCGGCGGCGTTGAGAATCGCCCGGGCGATGTCGTCGCCGAACAGGAGAACCCCCTCGGCGTTGACCTTGCCTTCGGTGAGTTTGCCGGTCAGGCCGGCGAGGGTCTGCTCGCCGCGGGCCTTGACGTCGGCGTCGGACTCGTCGTCATCGGTGGCCTGGGCGACGTGGGCGACGACCACCGACGCATCGAGCCGCTCGGCCAGATCGCGAATGGTCTGGCAGAGCTTCTCGCTGGCCCAGGGCGTACTGACGGCGATGAGGATGCGACTACGGGCCAAGGGCCAACCTCCATGGGACTTCGGGGGTGCGTGCAACCAGGATTATACCGGGAAAGGCCCGCGGCTTGCGACCGCCGGGGGCGGCCGGCCGGAAGGTTCAATGGCAAATGGCAAAACGGCCCTCCATGCCGAATCTGTCGCCGGAGTGGGGGTTGATCCTTTGCCATTTGTCATTGAAATTTCCCGGCGACCGCCGGGCCATTGCCCTATCTGCCGCCTTCGCCCATAATTGTCAGTCTTGCCTGCGAGTTCCCCGCCTGCCCCCTCAAGGAGTTTCCCATGGCTTTCGACGCATCGGTTCATGCCAAGGCCATTGAACTGACCAAGCTTTCGATCGAGATGACCACCGCGGCCGGTTCCGGTCACCCGACCTCCGCCGCGAGCCTCTCGCACATCACCACCCTCCTCATGTACGCCCACATGCGCCACGACCCGGCCCAGCCGGCCCAGCCGGGGTCGGATCGGCTGGTGCTGAGCGAGGGCCACGCCGTGCCGATCGTCTATGCCGCATGTGCGGACCTGGGGGTGCATGCGCAGTTCGGCGATCAGTTGCGGGCGATGAACCGGGACGATGCGCTGACGCTGCGCGACATCGACTCGCCGGTCGACGGCCACCCGCACCCGATCGTCGGGTTTCCGTTTTTCGACGCGGCGACCGGCTCGCTGGGCCAGGGGCTGAGCGTGGCGGCGGGGCTGGCCTGTGCCGCCCGGGTCGATGGCTCGGACAAGCGTGTGTTCTGCCTGATCGGCGACGGCGAAAGCCGGGAAGGCCAGATCTGGGAAGCGGTCGATTTCATCGCTGACCACAAGCTCGCCGCGGTGTGCCCGATCTTCAACTGCAACGTCTACGCCCAGAGCGACCGGGTCAGTCCGCTGCAGTCGCCCGAGGTGATGGCCAAGAAACTCGAAGCGGTCGGTTACAAGGTCGCGCTGATCGACGGGCACAACCCGACGGAGATCAACGCCGCCCTGGCCGCCCATGCCGAGAACCAGGCCGGCGAAGGTAAGCCTTTCGCGATCGTCGCCAGGACGGTCAAGGGCTGGGGCTCGCCGAGCACGCAGGGCGATGGCCACCACGGCAAGCCGCTCAGTCAAGATGAATTCGCCAAGGTGTTCGGTGAACTCGACGCCACCGGCGAGCAGCTCGGCGCGGGTTGGACCGATGGTGACCTGAGCATTCCCGCGATCGCCGACGCCCCGGCCGCCCCCGGCGAACCGGCCAAGGCCCCGAGCTTCGTCGAGGCGATGAAGCAGTTCGGCGAGGAGGACAGACTCGCCAAGGGCAAGTACGCCACCCGCCGGGCGTATGGCGTGGCGCTGCGGGCGCTGGGCCACGCCAACCCCCGGGTCGTCGCCCTCGACGCCGACGTGAAAAACTCGACCTTCGCCGAGATGTTCAGCAAGGACGACCAGCTTGCCGCGCGTTATTTCGAATGCCGCATCGCCGAGCAGAACATGTGCTCGGTCGCCGCGGGCCTCGGGGCCAAAACCGCCGGCAAGGTCCCCTTCGCTTCGACGTTCGGCAAGTTCTTCACCCGCGCCTACGACCAGATCGAAATGGCCGTCAACTCCGGCGCCAACCTCAAGCTGGTCGGATCGCACGTGGGCGTGAGCCTGGCCGCCGACGGCCCGTCGCAGATGGCGCTGCCCGATATCGCCTGGTTCCGCAGCCTCAGCACCGTCCAGCGCCCCGACGGCCGGCCGGCGATGTATCTGCTGCACCCAAGCGATGCTTACGCGGCGTATGCCCTGACCCTGGCCATGGCTGAACATGACGGGCCGTGTTACATGCGGACCCTGCGGCCGGACACCGAGTTCCTCTACGACGATAAGACCCCCTTCCACCTCGGCGGACACGAAGTGCTCACCGAGGGCCGCGACATGCTCATCCTTGCCGCCGGTTACATGGTCCACGAAGCCAACAAAAGCCTCGACGCCCTGGAAAACGCCGGCATCGACGCCACACTCGTCGACCTCTACAGCCTCCCCTTCGACGCCGAAGCAATCCTCGACCTTGCCCAGCAGAACAACGGCATGGTCCTCACCCTCGAGGACAACTACGGCGGAGGCATCGGCTCGGCCGTCGCGGAGATCCTTGCCGAAGACGGCGGGGCCTTCACCCTCAAGCAGGTCTGCGTCCGCGACCTGCCCAAGAGTGGCCGCACCCCCGACGACGTGCTCAAGAGCCTCAACCTCGACGCGGACTCGATCGTCAAGGCGGCAACCCAACTCATGGAAGTCGCCTCCGCCTGAACCGTGTGCGCTTCGGCTCGCATGCTCCAAAAACACCAGCGCACAAGTCTGGCAAAACCCGCGCCCGCAAAGGCGCGGGTTTGATCCGCCGTTTCGGGCCGGCCCGGCTCATCACGGCCGGTCGATCCCGCGCAACGCGCACCGAACATCCCAAAACGACCGGTTGGCGCGCGCCGCCGCGCACGCCTCGGTCGGTTAATCCAACAACCAAGCGACAGCTCGATGCAACCCCCCGCAATCCCCTATGATCAAGCATACCGCCGGAACCGATGCTCGGTGATGATCAGCGGATCGTCACGCAGTTCGATC
>CAYYPN010000070.1:0-10811 GCA_964473545.1 uncultured Planctomycetaceae bacterium | reverse complement strand
CATCACCCACCACACCGCCGGCCAACCCGTCCCCCGATTGGCGTGAACGGTTACCTTCTTCTTGATCTTGTATTTGACTTCGCCCGCCAGGTATGCCGCGTGCAGTCCCTGATTGTACTGGGTGGGGTTGTCCGTCCGGCGTGTTCATCCATGGAGAAGGTCCGCAAAGGAGTGGGGGAGTAATAAAAAAGGGCGACCCGCATCCACGAGTCGCCCCTCCACTTAATTTCGGTTGTTTGTCACGGTGAGTTCCACATGGGTGCTCACTTCTTTCGGCGAATCAGGCACAGGCCACCCAGACCCAGCAGGGCCAGGCTCGCCGGCTCGGGGATGATGGTCACGCGCACGTAGCCGTCGCCGATGTCCTCGACCTGGAGGTTGGCGTCGTCGCCGATGTCGTTGCCGATGCGGCTGCCGATGAGGCTTTCGGCGCTGCTGACATCGGTCATCAGTTCCAGGGCGCCTTCTTCACTGGCGATCCAGATCTTGCCGCCGCCGGAGCTGTAGGGTGAATCAGCATCGACGCGGACGGTGCCTTCGACGATGTGAATGCCCCAGTCGCCACTGCTGTAGCCGCCGATCTTGTTGGTGAATTGCAGGAGGCCGTCACCCATCTTGTTGATGCTGCTGTCGCGCTCATAGTAGGAGCCGACGACGAGGGTGTTGCCGGTACCGACGACCCAGTCGCCGCCGTACTTCTGGGTCAGGCCGGTCTCGACGGTGTTGATTCCCGCGCCGAAGCTGCGGAGGCGGCCGCTGTCGGAGAACGACCCGCCGGTCAGCGTCCAGCCGGCGGTGAGGAAATAAATGTCGTCAATCTTACGCGAGCCGGAGAGTGTGACGGTCGTGGGGGTCGGTGTGGGATCGGCGCCGCCGAAGTTGGCGTCGTCCTGGTAGTCGTTGTTGGCCGGGACGCTGCCGCCTGCCCAGTTGTTGCCATCGGTGAACGACGAGCCGTCACCCAGGCCGGTCCATTTGATGTTGCCCGCCTGCGTCACGCCGGCCAGCACGCCAATGCTCAGACCCAAAGCCATGGTCAGTGCGAGTTTCTTGAATTTCATCCTCAGTATCTCCTTGCAAGGTTCAGATGTGTCCGTCTCTCGTTTCATGAAACGCTTAACTACAAAATACACCACGATCCGGGAGTTGGCAAGAAGAGGCAGTCAAAAAGTTTCACCTGGGGCAACGATCGGTCACCGGTCACTGGCATGGGCGGGGGGGGGTGTGTTGTAAGTTGTAATCAAGTAGTCATTTACATCTGGCATTGGCCGGGTCGCCCCGTGATGGACGATGGAGGGTTGCCATCGGAAGTCGGCGTGGGTAGGCTCGCGATGCCCTGCGGAACCAAACAACGAAGGCTGGACACATGCCTGACGAATTACACCTGTTGCCGCGACCCCAACGCCTGACCCTCGACCCCGGCGAATACCGCCCCCACCCCCGGAAAGTGAGCCCGCGGAAGGGGGGGGACCTTCCGGAGGCGGGGGCGGCGATTTACGTGGAGGGGGTGGAGCCTGACGCGATACCGATGACCACGCGGGTCATTTCCGACGTTCTGGCCACGCTCGGCGAGGCGGCGGAGGTGACCACCGATCGGCCCGACGATCCGGCTCAACTCGCCGTCGTCCTCCGTGTCGATCCCGCCCAGGTGGGCCGGCCCGAGGGTTACCAACTGGTCATCCGCCCGGAGCAGATCCGCATCTTTGCCCACGACCTGGCCGGGGCGTGGTATGCCGCGATCACCCTCCGCCAGATCGCCCGGCAGTGCTCACCTTCGGGGGGTGCTTCCGGGGGTGCGTTGCCGTGCCTGCGCATTCTCGACTGGCCCGACTATGCCCATCGCGGCGTCATGCTCGACATCTCGCGCGATCGCGTGCCGAAGATCGACGAGCTGTATCGCCTGGTCGACCTGCTCGCCGAGTTCAAGATCAACCAGTTTCAGCTCTACACCGAACACACCTTCGCCTACCGCGACCACCGCGTGGTGTGGGAGCATGCCTCGCCCATCACCGCCGACGAGGTGCGCCAGCTCGAAGCCTGGTGCCGCGACCGCCACATCGAACTGGTCCCCAACCAGAACGCGTTCGGCCACTTCGAACGCTGGCTCAAGCACCCGCAGTACCACGAGCTGTCCGAGTGTCCCGACGGGTTCATGCTGCACGGCCGACCGAGCGGCCCGACGGTGCTCAACCCGCTCGAACCCCGGAGCATCGAACTCGTTGAAGGCCTGCTCGATGAATTGCTGCCGCTGTTCGCCAGCCAGCAGATCAACGTCGGGTGCGATGAAACATGGGAGCTTGGCCAGGGCCGCAGCAAAGAAGCCTGCGAAGCGCAAGGCGAAGGGCGGGTCTATCTCGAGTTCCTGTTGAAGATCCTCGCCATCGTTCGCCGGCACGGCCGCACCATGCAGTTCTGGGGCGACATCGTGCTCAAGCACCCCGAGCTCATCAGCGAATTGCCCGACGACGTGATCGGTTTGAACTGGGGCTACGACGCGGAGTGGCCGTTCGCTGAACGCTGCGCCGCGTTCGAGCGGTCGGGCGTGCCCTTTTACGTCTGCCCCGGCACGGCGAGTTGGAACAGCTTCCTCGGCCGGATCAACACCGCGCTGGCCAACATCGACAACGCCGCGACGAACGGCCTGGCGCACGGCGCGGTCGGGCTGCTCAACACCGACTGGGGCGACAACGGCCACCATCAACCGCCGCCGGTGTCATGGCCCGGCTACGCCTACGGCGCCGCGATGAGCTGGGCCGTCGACGCCAACCGCAACCTCGACCTCGCGCCGGTGCTCGACCTGCATGTGTTCGGTGACAAAGCGGGGGTGATGGGTCGGGCGATCCTCGATCTGGGCATGGCCCACACCGACATCAACTGGGGCGCCCGCAACATGAGCTGGTTCATGCCGACGCTGCTGAGGCCGGAGCTTGATTACTGGGAGTCCGGCGACGAGCCGCTGACCCACGAACGGCTCGAAGCCCTGGAGCAGCGCATCCGCCAGCCGATCGAGCGCATGGCCCACGCCGACATGCAACGGGACGATGCGCGGCAGATCGTGGACGAGCTGACCAACGCCGCCGACTTCGCGCGGCACGCCTGCCACGTCGCCGCCGCGGCGATCGAAGCCGGTGGCAGCATCGAAGACGTCCCCGCCGCCCGCCGCCGTGAGCTGGCCGCCGAGTTGCGCCGCACCATCGAGCAGTACCGGCACATGTGGCTGGCCCGCAGTCGCGAAGGCGGCCTCGACGACAGCGTCGCCCGCTTCAACGCCCGCCTCGAACAATACGACCAACCCTGAATTTAAAGCCCGGGGATCACCATCCCCGGGCACCCGGCGTCACCCTCACCCTTCCGGGGGCGGCGGTACGTCCAGCGGCGTGTTGCCCGCCCGCAACGACTCGGTTGCCCGGCAACCGGCCGCCACGCTCATGCGCGCATCCAGCGGCGTCGCGCCGCCGATCTCGCCGCCCCGCAGGTACCTTACGAACTGGTCAACGATCAGGTTGTCCGATCCGCCGTGCGTGCCGCTGAGCGGCGGGATCGCGTAGCAGGTCGTGCCGGTTTCAACCAGGTCGCAGCGATCGGTCCACACGCACACCTTCGCCCAGTGCTGGTCGCTGGAGGTGTCGCCGATGTTTTCGATGCGACCGGCCGTGCCGATGATCGTGTAGTTGCGCTGCTGGTCGGGGGTGTAGTGGCACTGGTGGTAGGAGGCCTGCACGCCGTTGTCGAGTTGCATGAGCATCATGCTGTGGTCTTCGACGTCGATGTGCGGGCTCATGCCGGTCTGCGAAAGGGCGGGCCAGTTCTCGCGGCGCCAGGTCTTGTCGCCGGGGTCGTCGGGCGAGCGGCGGTCGGTGATCCGGTTGTAAACGCTGAGCTTGCCCATGCCGACGACGCGCCGGGTGTAACCGCCGGCCAGCCAGTGGATCACGTCGATGTCATGCGCGCCCTTCTGCAGCAGCAGCCCGGTGGTGTACTGTTGTTCGGAGTGCCAGTCCTTGGAGTACGCGTCGCCGCCGTAGGCGATGAAGTGCCGGCACCAGATCGCCTGCACGTCGCCGATCGTTCCGGCATCGATCAGTTGCTTCATCTTCAGCATGACGGGAAAGAACCGCATGTTGTGGCCGACGTAGAGCTTGAGGTTGCGGTCGCGCGCCGCATGGAGGATCCGGTCGCAGCCTTCGATGGTGATGGCCATCGGCTTTTCCAGGTACACCGCGCAGCCGGCCTCGATCGCGGCCAGGGCGTGCTCTTCATGCAGGTGATCGGGCGTGCAGATGAACACCGCGTCGAGCTTCGCCCGATCCAGCAATTCGCGATAGTCCGTGGCGACGACCATGTCCGGGCCGAACTTGGCGCGGTAGCGTTCGATGGCCTGGGCGTCGGTATCGCAGACGCCGACGAGCTCGACGCCCTGGTCGGGCCGATGGGCCAGTTCCGCCAGCCAGCCGCGTTTGCCGGCCCCGATGCATCCGATGCGAATCGCCATGGTTGGACTCCGGGCGATGGTGGGGCAAATGAATCGAGGCGATGATAATGGAAACCGGGGGATTGGCCAGCGGGCGGCCATAGGGTAAGCTAAACGCTTAACCCGCTGCTTTTGAAAGGACTCGATCATGTCCATCTCCGCCCTTTGCGTGTTGCTGACCCTCGCCGCCGCCCCCGGCGATGTCGTCGTCGACCTCGACTTCGAACAACCCGGCCAGGGCTACGCCCTGCACATGGGCGGCGAACTGACCGGCGATGCGGCCGAACCCATCGATGGCGACCACGCCCTGCTCGGCGACTCGCGCGGCAAGATGCGCAAGTGGTACGAGTTCTTCACCACCGACGCCGGACCCATCACCCCCGGCTACACCTACAAGGTCAGCTTCCAATACCGCGTCGATGCCGCCGAACCCGATGCGTTTCTCTACGGCCTGTTCCGCTCCAAGGGCGAGGGCTGGGGCAAGTACGACCGCGGCTGGACCAACTTCGAAAACCTGGCTGACCACGTCGGCGAAGTGCGCACCGCGACCCTGCAAGTCGGCCTGGACAACCTCGACGACTACGAACTCATGCTCGGCATCCACGGCAACGCCGACGTCGTCATCGACAACCTCACCATCACCCGCGGCGAGAAGTACCACGAACCCAGCGAAGCCGAGAAACTCGAGGCCGAACTCAAGGAACAATCCGAGCTGATCCATCACTTCGACTTCGACCAGGCCCCGGCCAACGCACGCCTGCACGAGGGCGTGTCGCTGACCACCGATCCCGACCTCGCCCTCGGCGACAACGCCAGCCTCTACGCCGACACCACCGGCAAGGGCCAGTGGCATGAAGTCATGTGGTTGCCCGACCTCTGGAAAGTCGGCAAGGACAAGGTCGTCCTCGAGCCCGGCTACGCCTACGACATCCTCTTCGACTACCACGTCATCGACGCGGTCGACGATAACGCCTTCGGTTACACGCTGGCCCGATCGCATGAACACGGCCACGGCTCGTACGACCGCGGCTGGGGCCAGTTCAGTTTCGCCGACGGCAAAACCGGCACGATGCACAACCACATCGAAATCCTCGAAGGCGACGATTACTTTTTCATCCTCGGCATCAGCCGACAGGCCAGGGTCGTCTTCGATGATCTGAAGATCTATCGCCGACCCGTCGACAAGCGACCGATCGAAACCCGCCGGCCCATGACGCCCACCGACGACACCCTCGTCTGGCGCGAGGAATTCAACGACGGCAGGATCGACACGGCCAGGTGGAACGTCAGCGGCCCCTTCCCCCGACGCGGCGGGTGGTGGCTGCCCGAAATGGTGTCGGTCAACGACGACGGCCACTTCGTCATGACCTTCGACAAGTACAAGGACACCTACGCCATGGGCGCGATCAACACCCAGGGCAAGTTCGAGTTCACGTATGGCTACGTCGAGGCCCGCATGAAACTGCCCACCGAGCAGGGCCACTGGCCGGGCGTCTGGTTGTTCTCCAGTCGGGTCAACAACGTCGGCAACGCCGGCCGCGACGGCACCGAAGTCGACATCGTCGAAGCGCCCTGGCGCAACCAGGACCGCGTCAGCCACGCCCTGCACTGGGACGGCTACGGCTCGGATCACAAACAGACCGGCCACCACGTCGACATCGACGGCATCAACCAGGGCTGGCATACCTATGCCGTCGAATGGTCGCCCGACGGGTACGTCTTCTTCGTCGACGGCCGGGAGACCTGGCGATCCGCAGCGGGCGGCGTGTGCGAAAATCCCCTGCACATTATCCTCTCCGATGAACTGGGCGGCTGGTCCGGCAATCCGGATCACGCCAAGGACCTGCCCGACCATACGTACATCGACTACGTGCGCGTCTGGCAGACCGACGAATGGCGCGAAGCCGACGCCAAACGCCGCGCCGCGGCGGAGTAAGGCCACGATGACTGAATCGATCGTCGAGCGACCGTGTCCCGTACATCAACTGACGCGCGGGCCGAAGCATCATTTCTTCGGGTACTACGAGAAAAGCCCGTGGGATGCCGACGATCGGCTCGTCCTCTGCGGCGAAGTCGACTTCAACGACCGCATGCCCACGCCCGACGACGTGCAGCGCATCGGCGTGATCGACACGACGGCTGATGGCGCGATCGAGTTTATCGACGAGACGCGCGCCTGGTGCTTCCAGCAGGGCGGCATGCTGCAGTGGCTGTCCCCGGAACACACAGACTGGATCATCTTCAACGACCGGGCCGGCGATCGGTTCGTCGCACGCCTGCGCAACCTGAAGACCGGCGAAACCAAGACCCTCGGCCGCGCGATTTACCAACTCGACCCGCGGGGCCGGTATGCGCTGAGCCTGAACTTCGCTCGCCTGGGCAAGACCCGCCCCGGCTACGGCTACGAAGGCGTCGATGATCCCTGGCACGTCGTGGCGCATCCCGAAGACGACGGCCTCTACCGCATCGACCTCGACACCGGCAGGGTCACCCTGCTGTTCTCGTTGAGCGATGCGGCGATGACGCAGCCGATCGAGTCGATGCGCAACGCCAAACACTGGTTCAACCATATCCAGGTCTCGCGCGACGGCTCGCGCTTCGCCGTGCTGCATCGCTGGCAGTCGCCCGACACGAAGGGCCACCTCACCCGCGTGCTCGTCGGCGACCCGTTCACCGGCGATTTTCACCTACGCTTCGACAACGGTTTCTTCAGCCATTACGACTGGCTCGGCGACGACATGGTCGTCGGTTACGCCAGGGTCCCCGGCACGGAAAACGACCGGCAGTTTCTCGTGCTCCCGGCCGAGTCCGAGGCTTGCGACGTGATTGGGCAAGGCATGCTCGACGCCGACGGCCACAACACCTTCAGCCCCGATCGCCGATGGATGCTCGGCGACATCTCCTACGGCAGGGACGACACGCAGACCCTGTGGCTGTACCGCTGGCCCGCGGGGCCCCGCGTCGACGTGGCTGTCCTCAACAGTCACTGGATTGAAAACCGACCGTTGCGCTGCGACCTGCACCCCCGCTGGAACCGCGCGGGCGATCAGGTCTGCATCGACAGCCTCCACGACGGCACGCGCCAGATGTACGTGGTCGACGTGAGTGACGTGGTGAACGCAGATTAACGGTTGTGGGGGCTTGTGTATGAACGCGGGCGTTTACTTGCCGGCGTAGTCGATGATGCGGCTGATTTCCGAGCGAAGGTTGCGGCGGAAGACGACGCGGTCGACGAAGCCTTTTTCCTGCAGGAACTCGGCACGCTGAAACCCTTCGGGCAGGTCGCGTTTGAGGGTGTTGGCGACGACTCGCGGGCCGGAGAAACAGACCAACGCCTTGGGTTCAGCGAAGATCACGTCGCCGAGCATGGCGAAGCTGGCGGTGACGCCGCCGGACGTCGGGTCGGTGACGACGCTGATGAACAGTCCGCCGCCGTCCTGGAAGCGGCCGATCGCCGCCGAGGTCTTGGCCATCTGCATCAGCGACAGGCTCGACTCCTGCATGCGCGCCCCGCCGGAGCACGAGACGATAATCAAGGGCAGGTTCTGCTCGTCGGCGTGTTCGATGGTGCGGGTGAGCACCTCGCCGACCACGCTGCCCATCGAGCCCATCATGAAATGCGGATCCATGCACGCCAGGGCCACGCGCCGGCCCTTGATGTAGCCGGTGCCCGCGACGATCGCATCCTGTTGGTCGAGCTTGTTCTGCTCGGCTTTGAGCCGGTCCTTGTAGGGCTTCAAGTCGACGAACTTCAGCGGATCGGCTGGGGCGACCTTGTCCCATCGCCGCTCGAAGCTGTCCGGGTCACACATCTGGTCCACGCGCTGGGCGGCGGAGACACGGAAGTGATGCTCGCATTCCGTGCAGACCCACAGGTTACGCTCGACCAGCTTGCGATAGATCATCGCCTGGCAACTGGTACAGCGCATCCACAGGCCTTCGGGCACGTCGGCCTTGGCTTCGGTCTCGACGACCTGGTCCCAGCGGCGGGCCTGTCCGGCGCCGGCGGCGTTGGCGGGGGAGACGTTGGGGCCGGCGGTCGATGGGGGGGATGAGCGAGAAGCCATGGGGCAATTATCCACGTGAGCGACGACCCGAACAAGGCGAAAATCGACGCCTGCTGGCAACAAGGCTCCAGGGCACACGATATGCGGGTGCGAGCGGTTTAGACCAGTTCGAAGATCGTCTGGGTCCGCAGGACGAACCCGCCGCTGCCGAGCAGGTGGTAGCTCTGGGCGTGGATTTCGCCCTTGTACCGCTGCAGATCGAGGACGGACAGGTTCGACGCGCCATCGCTGTCCTGCCACAGGTGGACCAGGGCGCTGGACTGCTCGCCGAAATCCTGCATCTCGTTGAACGTCGCCAGATACAGGTTATCCGAAAGATTTTCGGTCTGGACAGCGGTGACGAAGTTGATGCGGCCGGTGACCTGCTGCTCGTGCTCTTTCTCGCCGATGCAGGGCAGGGCGTGGACCAGCCCGCGTTCGGGGAGCTGAACATCCTGGTCGCAAACGACCTCCGTGACGCAGTCGCCGGCGTGGCCGAAGCGCAGGGCATGCCCGCCGGGCATGATCCAAGCCTCCAGCTCATAATCACTTGTGGTGATGATGCGCCGATCCTGGATGGTGAAAAGCTCCGGGTGCAGGGCCCGCTGATACAGCATCATGCGGAAAACCTGCGTGCTGGGGGTCTTATTGGACAGGCTCATAGGGGCTAAACCTTCAAGGTGGGGGTAAATATAGCCCGCCATGATAGCCTGCCATTTCGGGTTTTGCACCCATTAAGTTGCCAATGGGGGCATTTTTTACAGGCCCAAATACCCGCGAGACGTCCGACACAGCCAACACCGGCCGTGTGGCGGCGTTTTGCTGCCGGCAAGTGGGCCAGATCACCCACGCGCTAATTTGGGTGAGCTTCCAACTCGACCGGCCTTTCGCCGGGATATGACCGAATTGCGCGGATGACCCATTGACAGAGGCAGCATACTTTGGGGCTTCGACCACAACCCGTCTCCGAATTCCGGGGAGTACGCTACCGCGCATGAAGCTAACCGCGAAACGTTTGCGTTTGCATCAGCGGGGGCGACCGCCCGGGGACCAGCGACGACCCGGTTGACCGCGATTCATCTGTTTCGTGCCCACCCCGTAAGCCTCCGGCCTGGCCGGGATGCGGCGGGCGTGGTGAATTACTCGGTGCCGTCGGCGGCAGCGTCGTCCTGGCGACGCAGGCCGAAGGGTTGAGTGCCCACGAACGTGCCGTCTTCGCGGCGCAACTCGCCGCGGACGTAACCCATGCCTTCGGGCGTGGCGGTCAGGTCGAGGGTGGGGCCTTCGAAGATCACCTTGCCGCGACTGATCCACTGGATCTTGTCGTGGCCCGTGGCTTGGAGGGTGATGGTGCCAGCCTGCGGGTCGACGTCGATCTTTTCGATCACCGGGGCCGAATCGCCTTCGGGCCCCTGGGGGCAGTGGACGAAATAGAATCGACCGGTTTCCATCGCCTGCCGCACCGCCGCTTCATTGAGTTCGGTCAGAAGCATCATGTTCCAACTGAAACCCATATGGTTTTTCGGCTGGTGCATGTCATCGTTGGAGAAAGCCCAGACGGGTCGGTCGGGCATCAGTTCGGTGAGAACCTGGTCCCACATGGCGCGGTCGCCGGGGTAGCGGTCACGCTGGTTGAACACTTCAAAACCCACCAGGTGGTCATGGGTGCGGTACATCTTGACGTACCACTCGATCGGCTTGTTGTAGCGGCCGGGGTGGAATAAGACGGCGGTGCCGTGATGGTGGCCGATCCGTTCAAGTGCGACTTCTTCGTTTGCGACGTTGGCGTCGCCGTAGCCGCTGAAATAGCTGCCAGTGTGGTGATGCCGGGACAGTTCGTTGCCTTCAATGGCGACCATGCCCAGTTCAGCCGGATCACGATTGAACCGCGACCAGGGCCAGGTGGTGTGCTCGGGGCCCATGGTGTCGTGATCGGTCAGGGCCAGCACACGGTAGTGCAGGGCGTGGTAGCGGTCGATGACCTGGTCGGGGGTTTCCCTGCCATCGCTTTCGGTGGTGTGGGTGTGGAAGTTGGCGCGATGACGCTCAATGGTAGCCCAGTCGATGTCCGCGTAGGGATTGTCGATGGTGATCGCCGGTGCGGGCGGCGTGGTCGTTTGCGCTTCCGGCTGAACTTGCGTCGAGACAGGCGAGATCCCTTGTCCGCACCCCACGCCACCGACCAACAGCAAGGCCGCAAGCACGCCGACACGGAAATTCCAAATCCAATTCAATGGCGAGGGCCTTCTGAAAAACCCCCTTGCATCAGAACGCAAAGTGCGCTGAAATGGTGG
>CAYYPN010000069.1:0-10854 GCA_964473545.1 uncultured Planctomycetaceae bacterium | reverse complement strand
GTCATGATGGCCATGGAATGATCGCCTCGCATCCGGTGCGCCAGCGCTGCGATGACAATCACCGCGACGCCGGCCGCGCATGCTAGGCTCCATGACCGGCGTGAATCTCGCATGATCGGGTCAATACTCCGGGGCGTCGATTTCAACCCGATCGGCGCCCAGGTCCCACGTGATCCGCCGGGCGCGGATGGGCTTGGCCTGGTCGAGTTGGATGACCTGTACGTGTCGATCGGGCAACGCGGTCAGCACCGCCCGCTGTGTCGGGCCGTCGTAGTGAATGCGATGGGCGCTGATCATGCGCCGGCCGTCGCGCAGTTGCACCTGGCCCGTCGCTTCGATGTGGTCGATCTCCAGCGACTCGGCCTTGCTCATCTGAAACGCGGTCAACCCGCCGAGCGTCTGCATGTCGGCGACCAGGCGATGGGCCTGCATCTGCATGACCTGGTCGCTCTCGGCCGGGCGGTGGGTCATGTGCACGTCGCGGGTGAAGATCACGTCGGCCGCGGCCGCGTCCATCGTCAACGACCCGGTCCACGTGAACAGCGTCGCGCCCCGCCCGGTGACCGGCACCGCTTCGATCGCCTTGGCCGCGGTCGCGTCGTCGGAGTAATCCTCCAGCAGCAAGGTCCCTTTGCCCGGCGCTTCGACCCGCTCGGTCACGTGGTCGTAAGTGATGCGCGGCGCGCTCAGACGCAGCCGATGGATCAGGTTTTCCTGCGAGGCGTCCGTCCAGCGCTGGGCCAGCAACACCGCCTTGCCGTCGGCAACCAGTCGCTTGAGCACGGTCTGGCCGGCGGCCACGTCCTGCAACGCCTCGACCGCTTCGCCATCGTCAGCCTCGCCGGCATCGCGGATCATCTCGATCAGCAGCGACTCGGCTGACAGGCGATTGAGCTGGTCGGCCCGGTCGGATTGCTCGGCCGTCACGTCGCCGGCCACCTCGATGGTGTTGGCGGCGCGGTTGTAGGTCATCGCCTTGTGCCAGCGCACGTCGAGCTTCGACGGAGCGCCGTCGGGATCGTCCGGGTCGGGTCGATCCAGGACGAAACGCCCGTCACCTCGGGCGATCGCTTTGCCGCCGCGGTCGGTGATGTCCATGCGGGCGACGGTCAACGTCGAATCATCCTGTTGGATGGTGACCGGCGTCCCGGCGAGCGTGGCTGCGCCGGTCGTGTTGTCCGCTTCCAGTTGCCGGGCCCGGACCTCGGCGCCGTCGGCGGTGCGCAAGACCACGTCGCCCCCGGCGAGCAGCATCCCCACGTCCACGCGCGGCTTGCCCGTGTCCCTGTCGATGTCCGGCCGATTCACAAACGTCACGTCCAGCCGATCACACGCGATCGATTCGTTGTTGACCGCATTCTGGACGAGCACCTTCTGCTCGGCGTGAAGGGTCGTCGGCACGATGCGGCCGCTGGGGTCCTCCTCGGTCCGCAACGTCAGCACGTCGCCCTGGATCGAGCCATCGGCGGAGTTGATGACGATGTCGCCCCGGCCGTCGATCCCGGCGAAGTGCCGGCCCTTGCCGTCGAGGTCGGCTTCGAACATGACGCCCAACTCGCGCCCGCGCAGGGCGAACCTTGGGTCGTCGACCGCGACGTCGCCGACGAAACGGGCGAGCTTCAGACCCTGCGCCGGTTCGTCGGGGCTGGTGATCTGCAGGTCGACGCGGTCGGACCAGCGAATGGCGAAGTTCTCGGGCAACCCGCCCTCGGCGCCGCGGCCGGCGGGATGGGCCTGCAGCGCGCCCGCGCCCCAGATCGCCCCGCGACCCGTCCCAAGTTCCAGCGTCATGTCGTCGGCGTGCAACGACCCCAGCGCCGGCGAGTCGATGCGCAGCGGCCACTGCGGCGAGCCCCGCAACGCCACCTGGTCGGCCGATTCGTGGTACTCGGCCCGGTCGCAGGTGATGCGGTCGTTGTTCTCGCTGTGCAGTTCGACCGGCGAACCGTTGAAGGTCAGCAGCACGTCGCGATCGCCCACCAGCCGCTCAGGCCGCACCAGCTCGGGTGTGACGATCATCTTGCCTTCCCAGGTCATGATGACGTCGGTGTCGACGGCGTCTTCGGCCACGGCGGCGGCGGAGGCCATAATCACCGCGTCGTCCGTCGCCGACGCCAGCGCCCCGGCGGGCAGGTCCGGCTCGTCGGCACGGACGGTGCGCGGGTCGATCGAACCATCCCGGTCGAATACGAAAAACCCGGTCAGCTTGTCGGCGTCGATGCTGCGGCCTTCGCTGCGCACGTGCACCGCACGCTCGAACACGACCTTGTAAAACTGCAGTTGCTCATCGGTCGATTCAACCTCGGCGTCGCCTTGGGCAACCGCGTCGCGATCGGCCGGTGGTTCAGCGGGTGGTGCGTTGTCACGCTCGGGTGTGCGGTAGCGCAGGTACTCGCCTTCGGTGATTTCGAGGTAGTCCACGCGCTGGCGCGGTTCGTTGTAGACCAGCGTCAGGCCGCGCCCTTTGAACAGCGCCGTCGCCGAGCGGACCACGACGCTGCCGGTCGAGTCGATCTTACCCAGCCGTGCGTCGAACGTGGCGTCTTCCATGCGGATCGTCGCCACCAGGTCGTCCGAATCATCGCCCAGGTCGACGGTGTCGCCGGGATCGGTTTCGTACAGGCGGATCGTGCACCCGCCGAAGAAACGACCCTGTTGCGGGATGTTGTCCGGTGCGGTGATCACGCCTTCGTCGGCATAAAGGTGGACCACCCGGTGGGGGGCGAGGTACAGTCGGGCCTCGGGTTCGGTCACGTCGAACTCGCCGGCCTCGCGCGGCTCCATCGTCCCGTACCGGAACTCGTGCATGACCCGGCCGGTTTCGGAGTCTTCATGCCGCACCCAACCCCCCGCCCCGGCGCCGAGCTGCGGCAACCGCCCGGCGGGCGTGCTGCG
The DNA here is from genome assembly GCA_964473545.1 of uncultured Planctomycetaceae bacterium. Lineage (GTDB taxonomy): Bacteria > Planctomycetota > Phycisphaerae > Phycisphaerales > Zrk34 > CAYWKS01. The sequence goes on along the minus strand of CAYYPN010000069.1, from coordinate 7,959 downwards.
GTTGGCGTCGAACCGCTCGGGCAACTGGTTGGGATCGAGGCTGATGTCGGCGGGATTGCTCGCCCCGACGCCGAGGAAGCCGGCAATGAGTGTGGCCAGCAGGAACAGGCCCACCAGAACACTGGTCGCGATGGCGAGGTTTCTGAGCATGGTCGAAGCTTATCGGCAGCGCATTGTAGCCGCTGGTCAGTCGCGCATGTAACGTTGCACGACCGCCTCCCATTGACCGGTTTCGCGCAGCAGGTGTTCGATCGCTTCGCGCACCGCGCCGTGCCCGCCGGGCCGGGTGGTGATGTAACGGGCGACCTGCCGGATTTCATCCACCGCGTCGGCTACCGTCATCGGGTACCCCACGGCCCGCATCACGGCCAGGTCGGCCAGGTCGTCACCCATGTAGGCGATCTCGGACAGCGCGACGCGCTCGCGCCGGCAGATGTCGTCCAGTGCGTTGTGTTTGTCGGACGAGCCCTGAATCACCAGGTCGATGCCGAGCTCACGGGCGCGGGCGGTGGTGGCTTCGCTGCGGCGTGCGGTGAGCAGGCCGACGAGCAACCCGCTGCGCATCGCCGCCTTGATGCCCAGCCCGTCACGCACGTGAAATCGCTTGCTCTCGTTGCCTTGCGCATCGAGGTGGATCGATCCGTCGGTGAGGATGCCGTCGACGTCGAGGAGGAGGAGTTTGACGCGGGGTGGTTGGGGGGATGGCATGGGTTTCAGTTTTCAGTGGTCAGTGGTCGGTTTTCAGTGGTCGGTTTTCGGGGGCGTGGCCTGGCCGGGATGTGCCGAAGCATCAGGCCAGACGCGTTGGTTTGGGGGAAGCATGCGTTCGTGCCAGCGTTCCAGGCCGTTGAGCATACGAATGCACTCGCGGTAGCGTTCGGCCGTGTCGGCGAAGGTTTGCACATCGATGTACGTCTTCAATCGGGCAACATGCAGATGATGAATGGTTTCGAGTGCCTCGCCCCGTGCGCGATTGACGCCTTCGATGCGGTTGCGCACATGGCGATCGCTGTGTTTCTCGGCCAGGTTGGCCGGTGCACTGTTCGACGAACGCCGCACCTGGCTGGTCAGTTCAAACCGTTCGGAGCGGGGGAACGCATCGGTCAATACACAGACCGCAATGTGAAGCTCGCATAGTTTCTGGTAGACCTCCAGATCCTCCACGCGTGTTACCCTTGCCATGGTCATACCCCCAAACCTAAACCTGAAATCTGAAAACCGGAATCTGAAAACCCACAACTCAACTTTCGACCACGCGCATGGCGACCAGGTCCTGCACATCGACGAGGCCGACGGGTTTGCCGGCTTGGTCGACGACGGGGATTTCGTCGAGTCGACGCTCGCGCATGATCTGCACGGCGTCGCGCACCAGGGCGTTGTCAGGCAGGGCGGTGGGCTGGGCGGTCATAACCGATTCGATGGGTTGGTCGAGCACGGCCGGGCCGTCGTTGGCGAGCAGGCGGCGCAGGTCGCCGTCGGTGAAGATGCCGGCCAGCTTGCCGGATTCGTCGACGATGACGACGGCCCCGGCGCGGCGCGGGCCGCCGGTCACGTTCGAAGCCTCGGCCAGCACTTCGCTGATCGTCCGCCCCAGCGCGATCAGCGGCAGGTTGTCGCCGGCCTTGAATCGCAATGCCTCGACGATCGGCATGAGTTGCCGACCGAGTTGCCCGCCGGGGTGGCGTTTGGCGAAGTCTTCGGCGCTGAACGAGCGCTGGGCGCTGACCGCCATCGCCAGGGCGTCGCCCAGCGCGAGCATGGCCGTGGTCGACGCGGTGGGGGCGAGGTTGTGCGGGCAGGCTTCGGCCACGTCGCCGACGCACAACGTCAGGTCACAGATCCGTGCCAGGTGACAGTCGGCCTTGCCGGTCATGGCGACGGTTTTCACGCCGTCCTGCCGCGCCAGCGCCGCCAGCGCGAGCACCTCATCGGTTTCGCCGCCGTAGCTGAGCAGGATAAGCAGGTCGTCCTTGCGGAGTCGGCCGAGGTCGCCGTGCATGGCGTCGGCCGGGTGCAGGTCGTGGCTGGGCGTGCCGGTGGAGGCGAGGGTGGCGGAGATTTTGCGTGCGATCAGCCCGCTCTTGCCCAGCCCGCTGACGATGACGTTGCCGGTGGTGCGCGCGACAAGGTCGACGGCCTGTTCAAAGGTCGGGCCGAGCTGGTCGATGGCGTTGGTGACGGCGCGAGCCTCGGCTTCGAGGACGCGGCGCGCCACGGCCAGCGCATCGGTCGAGCGGGTTGTCGCGCGGGCGTTTCCCATGACGGTCGGTTCGCTATGCTCCAGGCAAGTACAGCATTATCGACCCCCGCCCTCGCCCTGTAAACCACCCGGTCGCCCGCACATGCACGACTATCGCGTTGAACTCGATGTTTACCACGGTCCGCTCGACCTGTTGCTGTACCTGATTCGTCGGGACGAGGTCGACATCCACGACATCCCCATCAGCCACATCACCGAGCAGTACCTGGCGTATCTGCAGACGATCAAGTCGCTGGACATCAACCTGGCCGGTGAGTTTCTGGTCATGGCCGCCACGTTGATGGAAGTCAAAAGCGCCATGCTGTCGCCCCCGCCCCCGGAAGGTGAGGGGGAAGACGGGTCAGGCGAGTCGGGCTTGTCCGCCGCGGAGGACCCGACCGACCCGCGGTACGAGTTGATCCACCAGTTGCTGGCGTACAAGCGGTTCAAGGATGCGGCGATGGAACTGGACGATCGGCGCGAGGAGTTTCAGGCGCGCTTCGCCCGCCGCCCCGCCGCCGCCGACAAGGCCCAGACCCAGACCGTCGAACTGGACATGGAGGACGTGTCGCTGTGGGATCTGGTTGAAGCGTTCAGCCGCATCATCGACCAGGTCGGCATCCGCAGGACCGAACACGAGGTCATCGCCGACGACACGCCGGTCGAGTTGCACGCGGCCGACCTGGCCGACCGCCTGTCGCGCGAAGGGCCGATGACGTTGCAGCAGGTTTTCGAGGGCCGGCGCCGGGGTGAGATGATCGGATTATTCCTGGCGACGCTCGAACTGGTCCGCCAGCGTCGCGTGCGCGTGAACCAGCCGAACCCCGGGGCGGCGATTGAGTTGAGCCTGCGTGACGAAGCCGAGGCTCGCGCGGAACTGGAGGCCGAGGCGGAAGCCGAGGCTCGGCCCGCGCCGGATCCGAACAACGTCGACGACTTCGCCTGGCCGGATGACCAGACGCGCCAGCGTTACATCCGCCGGCAGGAGCGGCGGGCGCAAGGCCAGTTCGTTGAAGAAGACGCCGAACTCGAAGCCGACATCGCCGAGTTGGAAAGCGGGGAACAGGGTGAGGATTCCGATGACCAGTGACCGCGCCGATCGACGCGGTGTGCCGAGTACGCTGTGGATCGGCCTGGCGATCATCGGCGTGACCGAGTTGATGCTCGTGCTGGACGTGGTCTGGCGGGGCGGGGTCGTGCTGGGGCCGGGGTCGCCCCTGCCGCCGCCGGAGGGCATGCTGGAACAAGTCGCGCGACGGTTTGCCGTGTGGGTCACGCCGCTGTGCTGGGCGGGGTACCTGTTCGCATTCGAGGGGTTGCTCACGTGGCTGGCGCGGCGGCGCGGCGAAGGGACCGGTTGCGTGCGGCGGCGGCCGTGGTTGTTCGTCGCCTGCTTCCTGACGTCCGTACCCGTCTGGTGTTACTGGGACTGGGTCAACTTCTACTTCATGGACGCCTGGCGTTACTACGGGATGTCGCCGTGGTGGCAGGAACGCTACGTCGGCTACTTCATCGCTTTCGGCGCGATCTCGCCGGGCATGTTCCTCGCCGCGCAGTTGTATCAACGACTCGGTCTGCGACGGCTGCGCAGCGCGACCACAGCCCGCACCGCCAAGCTCGTGTTGCTGGTTTGCGGGATCATCGGCCTGTCCTTGACGTTGGGCCTGATGCACCTGTGGCGCGACCGGCTGACGTTCGGCGTCGATGTGGTTACTTCGGCGGGGCTGCTGTTATTTTCCGGGGGCGCGGCGCTCGCGCTGGGCTTGCTTTTTCGCGGAACGAAGGGCCTCTACCTGTCCGCGCTGATCCTCGGCGTCAGTTGGGTCGCCTTCAGCCTCATCGTCGCCAACCCGATCGGCAACTTCGTGTTGTGGATCTCGGTGCTGTTTCTGCTGGACCCGATCAACGCGTCGCTGGGCGCACCGAGCCTGTTGCGCGACTGGCAGGCCGGTCGTTGGGGGCGGACGATCGCCCTGATGGCCGGGGGGGCGACCTGCGGATTGTGCTGGGAGTTCTGGAACTACTGGGCGGCGAGCAAGTGGGTGTACGACCTGCCGTTTCTCGGGGCGACCGAACAGTACCGCTACTTCGAGATGCCGCTGGTGGGGTTTGTCGGGTTTCTGCCGTTCGGGGCGACGTGCTGGGTGATGCTGCAGACGCTGTTGTTGATGATGCCCCGGTTTGCCGAGCCGTTGCCCGGCGCGGACGACGTCTTGTAGCTCACCGCGCCCGGCGGCTGAGCACCTGTACATGATCGATCCAGGCGTCGTTGAGTTTTTCGGGCGGTCCGAAGGCCTGGGTGAAATCGCGGGTCAGGGTGGCGGGGTCGCGCTGGCCCGCCGGTTGCAGCAGCATGTGGCGGATGAAGTTGCGCAACTGATCGGGGCGCTTGTTGAACAGGAAGTGAAACACCGCCCACGACTGGGCGTAGGCGACCTCGCGGGCATGTTTGTCTTCGGGCGCGCCGGTCATGCCGACGAATTCGTGCAACGGGTACAGCTCACCGCGCAGGTAGCTCTTGCGGACCTGCAGGCGTCGGCCGGGGTTGTCGCGCGTCGGGCCGAACGGCACGGCCGGGTGCGACGTCTCGAAACACGTGGCCAGCCCCTCGCTGAACCACAGGGGATACTGGATGTCGCGCCGCTGGATGCCGGTGTTGAATGCGAGCTGATGCACCGCTTCGTGGATGGTCTGCTGGATGTTGCCCCACGCGCCGATGGTCTCGTAGCGGCGTTGGACCTGGTTCAACTCACGCTGGGTGCGGGTGACGTCGGACCAACTGCGGCCATCCCGCGGGGTGGCACCTTCCAGTCGATCCAGTCGTCGCCGCAACTGCTTCATCTCGTCGGTCAGTTCCTGCATGCTCGGGCTGGTCGCGTAGTTGAACAGGGCGATGCGGTTGGTGCGTGAGGAGTAGTATCCGGCCGGCCAGTCGGAGCTCAGGCCGTCGACCTGCTGGGCGTATTGCCAGAAGTCGGTATGGTCGGCGAACAGCACGCACTCCAGGCGCGACGCCAGCGGCCGCGGGCGCAGATCAGCCCGGCGCATGTGATCCATGAACACGTTGTAGGTTTTTTCGAGCATGTTCGCCCGGGTGTCGGCCCAGGCGTGCGACGCATCATAAAGAATCAGGTAGTGCGGCGTCTGTCGCAGGTTCCACCCCGGCGGGAAGCGCGAGGCCAGGCGGTTGCGCTGGTTCGGATCGTCCGGGATGCCGCGCGACCGGTCGATCGTCCAGAGCTGGCGTAAGGCCAGTTCATGGTCGGGCTTGACGCTCAACACCGCCCGGTAGCACCGGGCCGCCCGATCGACGTCGCCGGCGCGGATCGAGTCCGCTGCGGCATCGAGGGCCTCGTCGACCTGCTCGTCGGTGATGCGGCCGGGATCGAACCCGGCGTGGGCGGGGGCCGTTGCCAGAACGATCAGAAAAGCGACCAGCAATGGGCGTGATGCGATCATCCCTATACGGTAGGGCCGAACACGGATGTCGTGCCACCCTGTCTTTTCAAGCCGGACCTGAGCGACGGCGAAGGTCCGGGTACCCGGCTCTTCGCTCGAAGATCCGCTCAGAACCGGCCTGGTCGAGCATCAACATTCTCCTGCGGCTGGACTAAATGGCCGATCTTCGGCACAATGGTCAGTTCCGCTGGATACGGAGTCGGCGTTCGATGCAGTTGATGACCTGGCCACTGGCTCGCCTGGGCTCGCGTTTCGGGTTGCTCTTTGAGCCTCACCAGCGCCGCGTGATGCACTCGGCGCTGGGACGTTTCATGGATCGCCCGCTCGACCTGGCCGTGGGCCTGGTCGAACCCGATGGCACGGAGCGCGTCCTGCCGTTTACCCGGCACGGGCAGCCACTCTATGCCTGCGAACAGTTCGAACGCAACAACTCCATCACCTTCCGCGGCTACGACGAACATCTGGGCCTGAAGTTCGAGCTGAACCTGCACAGCGTCTTCTACCCCCAGGACGAAAAGCTTTGCATCATCCCGGCGTTCTACATGGAACTGCGGGTCACCGGCGTGCCGAAGGTCCGCTGGCTGCCGCGCAAGCAGGAGATGCCGGAGTCGGTGCGGTTGTTCGTGCGGCTCAACCGGCCCGACACGCACATCGAAGTGAGCGACGGCCGCATCGACCTGCGGTACGACGTGCCGCTGGCGCCGGCTTACGAGCGGACCGGCTACGACAGCGCCCATCAGGAAAAACCGGATCGGGCTGACGCCTCCGTCGCCCATGTCGCCGAACGCATCCAGAGCCTCAACGCCGACGCGACCCATTACACCGACGAGCACGGCTACGGCCTGGCCCTCGACCTGCCCGTCACCGATGAGGGCAGCGGCACCAAGTGGCGACTCGTCTGGGCCGCCCACACCGCCGACCCGATCATGACCGTCCGCGGCAAGTCGGCGGTCTTCCGTTACAACCAGTACTGGGCCGACCTCGACGCGGTCATGGCCGACGCCATCGGCGAACGCGACGACAACCTCGCCCATTCCCGCCGCTTTGAAAAGCTGCTCGAACAGGCCCCGGTCATCATGGCCCGCCGCCACCTGATCAGCCTCGGGTTCCAGAGTTACCTGTCCAACACCTTCTGGTGCGACGTCGAAGACGGCAACGACTGGTTCAGCAACTGGGAAGGCTCGTGCCTGTACCACTCGACGGTCGACGTGGAGTACAACCTGTCGCTGCTGTACTTTGCGATCTGGCCGGAGCTGCTGGTTAAGACGATTCAGCAATGGACCTTTTACGGCAAGCCGCACGCCGCGTCGGGCGGTCTGATCCTCAGCCACGACATGGGGCGCGGCCTGAACGCCGACGGGCAAAGCTACCCCCACGACATGCCGGTCGAGGAGAACGCCAACTTCCTCCTCCTGCTGCAGGCTTACTGTCACTGGACCGGGAACACCGACCCGATCACGCGGCACGAGCCGTTCGTCGCCAAGCTGGTCGATTACCTGTTGTGGACCGATCGCGACGGGTCGGGCTTTCCGTCGGAAGGAACGGCCAACACGATCGACGACGCGACGCCGGCCGTGCAGTATGCCCGCAAGCAGACCTACTTGGCGGTGAAGCGGGCGATGGCGTTGCTCGCCGGTGCGGACCTGCTCAGCCGCGCCGGCGATGACGAGCGCGCCACACGATGTCGCGATGCGGTGCGACACGACGTGGCGAAGATCGAACAAGCGGCGTGGTCCGGCGATCATTTCGTCGTCTGCATCGAGCGGGATACCGCGGGGCTGGTCGATGTGTGGTCGAAGAAGCCCCTGCCCATGGGCGAACTCGCCGGTTGGGATGCATACTCGATTTACACGGCCAACGGGATGTTGCTGCCGCAGATGATCAACGGACGCTGCCCCCTCGACCAGGCCAAGATCCAGACCGACATCACCAACGCGATGCGCGAGACGCTGACGACCTACGGCTGCGGGCACAGCTCGTCCGACCCGGTCAACGTCTGGGTCAGCCAGAACATCTGGCGCGACCTGGTGGGGCGGTACCTCGGGGCGATCGTGCCGACGATCGACAGTCGATACTGGGACCTGCAGACGTTCAGCAACACGGTGGACCAGTCGTTTGGTTTCATCGACACGTACATCGGCAACGAGTTGTGTTTTTATCCGCGTGGGGCGACGGCGTTCGGGTACTTCCTCGCCGGCCCGCGCATCCGCATCGACCGGTTGGCCGACCGCGACCGGGGTCCGATCATCAGCGTGCAACCG
>CAYYPN010000068.1:0-11120 GCA_964473545.1 uncultured Planctomycetaceae bacterium | reverse complement strand
CCGCATGAGTGGGCTCAAGGTCCATCACGCGACATCCCATCGATCGGAAGGCGGGGGCTTTTTTCTTCACCCTTTTTCCCAGATTCTCTATTTTAACAGACGGGAAGATGCTTGCGGAAAGTGGATTTGGAACGTAACACTATGTGGACACAGGGTTTGTCGGTGGTAAGAATCCGGACCTTCGCCCTCGGAAGGGCTCAGGTCCGGCGTGGTGCGCCTGGTCGCTTCGACACCTGGCTTGGCCACGGGGAGTTGGGGATGTGCCCAGGGGTGTCGAAGCGGACGACGGACGCTCCGCTCGCCTGTTCGCTGTTGGCTGTTGGCTATTCGCTGTTTGCCCTCAGCGGAACCCCAGGTACGCCACCGCGATGCCGAAGGTCATGGGCCGCTGCTGGACGCTGACGAAGCCGGTGTCGGTCATCATCTGCACGATCCGCGGCCGGTCGATGAAGGTGTTGACCGATTCGGGCAGGTACTTGTAGGCCCCGCTGCGGTCGCCGGAGACCCAAGTCGCGGTGCGCGGCAGGACATGGCGGAAGTACAGGTTGTATCCCCAGCGAAGGACCGGGCTCCGCGGCAGGCCGAACTCTAGGATCACCAGCCGGCCGCCTGGCTTGAGCACGCGGTAGAACTCGGCAATCGCCTTGCGCGGGTCGGCCACGTTCCGCAGCCCGAACGCGATCGAGACGATGTCGACCGATCGGTCGGCGACGGGCAGGCGCATGGCATCGCCGGCGGCATAGGCGGGTTGGGGTCCGCGGTCTGCCGTTTTGCCATCGGCGATCGCCAGCATCTCATGGACGAAGTCGACGCCGATGACGCGCTTGGCCTTTCTTGTGGCAAACGCCAGCGTCAGGTCGCCCGTGCCACAGGCCACATCGAGCACGGTGTCGGTCTGTCGGGGGTGGGCCAGCTCGACCGCCGCCCGCCGCCAGGCCTGGTCCCGCCACAGCGAGTGCAGGCGATTGTTCAGGTCATAGCTCGGGGCGATGGCGGCGAACATGCGCTGGACGCGGCGGCCCTTGTCCGGGGCGCCGTGGGGATCGGCCAGACGCTGGTCATCCCATTCCGGCTCAGCGCGCCGAGTCGGGTTCACTTGCGGGTTTACTTCCGGGGGCGGGGGCATGGGACACATCGTAGATTCACCTTCGCCCCGGGCAAGTCCCCCCTTGCATGTCTACCCCGGCCTGCTAGAGTGCAGCCCTTATACCCACACGGTGTAAGGAGCTTTCACCATGTCGAAGATTCGCCTGGCCCTGCTCGGTTGCGGGGGCATCATGAACAAGCACGCCGGCCAGTCCAAGGACATCGACGACGTCGAGATCGTCGGGTTGTGCGATGTCGCTGACGAGAACATGGATCGCCTGATCGAGCGCTCGCTCGAGCACATGCCGACCAAGCCACCGAAGTTCAAGACCGCGGTCGAGATGTACGACGCGACCAAGCCCGATGCGGTGGTGATCGCCACGCCACACACCCTGCACTACGACAACGCCTGCGAAGCGCTGGAGCATGGCTGTCACATGCTCATGGAAAAGCCGATGGTCACCGAACTCGCCCAAGCGGTCGACCTGGCACAGCGTGTCGAGGATGCGGGCAAGATTTTCTGCATCGCCTACAACACGCCGTGCAGCGCCGAGATGTACACGCTGCGTGAGATCATCCGCCGCAAGGACCTGGGCAATCTCAAGGTCGTGTCGATGCACCTGTCGCAGAACTGGTACCGCGGGACCAAGGGCAAGTGGCGTCAGGACCCGGCCCTGTCCGGCGGCGGCCAGATGTACGACTCGGGCGCGCACATGCTCTGCTCGCTGTGCTGGACGGTCGAGTCGGACGTGACCGAGGTCGCGGCGTTCATCGATCGTCTCGACACCGCCGTCGACATCAACGGCGTGGTCAACGTCAAGTTCGCCAACGGCGTGATGGCGTCGTATGCCGTGACCGCCGAAGGCCCGAACTCCAGCTATGGCACGTGGATCTTCGACGAGGGCCGCGTGGAACTCGACCCCTGGAACGCCGGGCGCATCCATATTTTCCGGGGATGTCGCGGCGCCGGCGAAGAGGTCAAGTATCCGCAGATGGAAGGCGCCGACCGCCAGCCGCTGAGCAACTTCATCGACGCCATCCAGGGCCGCGACGAACCCCGCACCAGCCCCCGCGTCGGCGTCATCCAGAGCCAGCTCATGGATGCCGTTTACGAAGCCGAACGCACCAACGGCGTGGCGAAGCCCCGCGCCGTGTAAGTCGGTTCCTTGTCATCGGACGACGATGTCGCCCGGCGTTGTTCGCGATGGCCGCGGCCCCGTCACTTCAACCCCAAGACGTCCGCCATCGTGTAGCGGCCGGGAGTTTTGCCGATGAGCCACTTGGCGGCGCGCAGCGCGCCGCCGGCGTAGCTTTCGCGGCTGGCGCCGACGTGGCGGAGTTCCAACCGCTCGCCCAGCGTGCCGAAGTAGACGGTGTGTTCGCCGACGACGTCGCCGAGGCGCAACGCCTGGACGGTGATTTCGCCGGGCCCCCGCGGGGCGTCGCCCTGACGTTCGAGGCGAATGCACGCCTCGTCCCGCCCGATCGCCTCGCACACCGCCCTGGCCAGCGCGAGCGCTGTGCCGGAGGGGGCGTCTTTTTTGAAGCGGTGATGGATCTCGGCGATCTCGCAGTCGTAACTTTCACCGAGCATGCGGGCGGCCTGAGCGGCGAGGTTCTGCAGCACGTTCACCACCAGCGAGAAGTTGGCCGCCTGGCAGATGGGGACGACCTGCGCCGCCTCGTCGATGGCGCGCTGCTCAGCGTCACCGAGGCCGGTCGTGCCAATGACCAGCGGCAGCTTGTGGTTGACGCAATGGTCGATCGTGCCGAGCGTGGCCTGCGGCAGGGCGAACTCGATGACGGCGTCGGCCGCGTCGGTCAGCTTGTCATCGAGATCGATCGCTTCGACGACGTTGAGCGCCGGATCCTCGGCGGCCAGGTCGCACAACAACCGGCCCATGCGACCGGCGGCGCCGACGATGGCGAGCTTGATGGGGGGGGTGGAAGCCATGGGGAGCATTGTACCCGTAAGGCATGTCGGCTGAAGCCGACATGCCTCGGGCACCATGCCTTACTTGATGGGGACTTCCTTGCCGGTTTCGGCGGACTGATAGACGGCGTCGATCATCTTCTGGATCATCAGGCCGTGCTCGCCGGGACTCTGGTTGGGCTTGCCGTGGAGGCTGGCGTCGACGAAATTGCGCATCTTGACCGTCCACATATCGTTCTTGGGCATCCAGGCCGGCTCGCCGTTCATCATCACCTCGTCGTGATCGAAGAAGAACTTCAGCGGGCTGGAGTGCACCGCGCCCTTCGAGCCGAACAACTCGAACTTCATGCCCTGGTCTTCCGGCGCGCAGTGCCCGGCGAACATGGCTTCGACGTTCATCACCGCGCCGTTCTCGAAGCGGATGGTCCCGACGGCCAGGTCCTCGACGGTGTAGGTCTTGTGATCCCAGCCCGGCCACTGGCTCAAGGTCTTCGACTTCTTGTTGCCGAGGTAGGTCCAGGTCATGCCGGTGGCGCTGACGGGCCTGGGCAGGCCCATGGCGTAGTGGGTCATTTCCATGACGTGCACGCCGATGTCGATCATCGGCCCGCCGCCCTGCATTTCCCTGCGGCCGAACACGCCCCAGTTGGGGATGCCGCGACGGCGCATCGCATGCACCCGGGCGTACATGATGTCGCCCAGCGAACCCTTGTCGACCATCTTGCGGATGACCTGCGTGCCCGGTTCGAAGCGGTGCTGGAACGCGATCGTCAGTTGCAGGTTCTTCTTCTTCGCCAGGTCGACCATCTTCTGGCCTTCGGCGGCGTTCATGGCGATGGGCTTTTCGACGATGACGTGGCAGCCGGCGTTGAGCGCGTCGATCGTCGGCTCCAGGTGCAGGAAGTTCGGCGTGCACACGCTCACCGCATCCAACTCCGCTTCCTTGAGCATGTCCTTCCAGCTCTCGAACCCCTGCGGCACGTTCCACTTTTCCTGGAAGGTCTTGAGCGGTTGGGCCTTGATGTCGGCCGCGGCGACGACCTCCACGTCGTCAAACGTCGACAGTTGATTCATGTGTGCGTTGGCGATGCCGGCGACGCCGACGAATCCGACGCGAAGCTTCTTCTTTCGGGACGATGTCTTGCGAGCCATGGGCGAGGATCCTGTGGTGAAGGCTGGGTGTGAGAACTACCGGTTACGAAGGGCAGGATTGTCGTGAGTTGTGTGACGGATCGCAACCTTGCGGGTCCAGGGTTCAATCGGTAGCTTGACTGAGGTCAAGTCGAGGCACCCGACCGACGGATGGGCCCGGGGAGTCCGGCCCCGGCGATAGCCAGGAGAGTCCCACCATGGACGATGTCGTCCTTCTCTCGCGTATCCAGTTCGCCCTGACCATCATGTTCCATTACCTGTTTCCCCCCCTGACCATCGGGATGGGGATCGTGCTGGTCTACCTGGAGGGCCAGTACCTCAGGACCAAGGACCCGATCTACGAATCGGCGGCGAAGTTCTGGACGCAACTGTTCGCCATCAGCTTCGCCGTCGGCGTGGCCAGCGGGATCGTCATGGAGTTCCAGTTCGGCACCAACTGGGCCGTCTACTCCCGCTATGTCGGCGACGTGTTCGGCTCGGCGCTGGCCGCCGAGGGCATCTTCGCCTTCTTCCTCGAGTCCGGGTTCCTGGCCGTGCTCGTGTTCGGTTGGAACAAGGTCGGCCCGAAGTTTCACTTCTTCGCCACGATCATGGTCGCCCTGGGCTCGATCTTCTCGGCCGTCTGGATCATCGTCGCCAACAGTTGGCAACAGACCCCGGCCGGCCATCACATCGTCCAGCGTGTCATCGGCGACACAATCACCTACCGGGCTGAGGTCGTCGATTTCGCGCAGGTCTTGTTCAACCCGTCGACGATCAATCGTCTGACGCACACGCTGATCGGCGCGTTCATTATGGGCGCGTTTTTCATCATGAGCATCAGCGCCTACTACCTGTTGCGCCGCCGGCACATCCAGTTCGCCCGCCGGTCGTTCAGCGGGGCGCTGCTGTTCGGGACGGTGTTCAGCCTGCTGCAACTGGTCAACGGCCATTTCAACGCCGAGATGGTCGCCGAGCGGCAGCCGGCCAAGCTCGCCGCCTTCGAAGGCCACTTCCAAACCGGCCCGGCCGACCTGTCTTTGTTCGGCATCCCCGACGCCGACGCCGGCAAGACCCGCATGAACCTGGCCATTCCCGGCGGCGTGAGCTTCCTTGTCCACCAGGATTTCGAGGAGCCGATCATTGGCCTCGACGCGTTCCCCAGAGAAGACTGGCCGCCGCTGCTGATCAGCTTCGCCAGCTACCACACGATGATCGGCATCGGCGTGTTCTTCATCGTGCTGACGCTGGCGGCCTGCTACTTCAAATGGCGGGGGACGCTGTTCGACAAGCGCTGGCTGCTGTGGGTTTTCGTCGGGTCGGTGTTGCTGGCGGTGGCCGCCAACCAGCTCGGCTGGGTCGCCGCGGAGGTCGGTCGCCAGCCGTGGATCGTCCAGGCGGCTTACGTCGAGCAACCCGACGGCACGCTCACGATCAAGCAGGTGCCGGCGGTCGATCCCAACGGCGCGCCCGTCGTCGACGAAGCCGGCCAGCCGGTCATGGTCGACAGCGGCCTGCGCACCGGCGACTCGGTCAGCGAGGCCCTCGTCCAGGGCGAAGGCGGCGCCCAGAAGGTGCTCGGCTCGATCATCATGTTCAGCCTGATCTACCTGCTGCTCGGCGCGATCTGGGTCTTCGTGCTCAACCACAAGATTCACCTCGGCCCCGAACCGGTCGGCGACATGCCTGGAGAGACAACCGGCCACGGCATCGCCGAAGCCGCCGCCGCGCGAACCGACCACAGCGGGTCGATGAGCGGAAGCAAGGAATGAGCAGTTGACGGGTTAACGGGTTGACGGGTTAACCGGGCCCACAAGCGGATGGCGCATCGAGTTGACCAGGCAACCAATTAACCAGGCAATCAGTTAACCAAGGGACCACCCCCATGTTCGACTTTGAAACACTCGCGGTGATCTGGTTCATCCTGCTGGGCGTGCTGCTGGCCGGGTATGCGGTGCTCGATGGGTTCGACCTGGGCGTGGGGATCCTGCATCCCCTGGCCAAAGGCGACGATGAGCGGCGCGTGTTCATCAACGCCATCGGACCGGTCTGGGACGGCAATGAGGTGTGGCTGATCACGTTCGGCGGTGCGATGTTCGCCGCTTTCCCCGAGGTTTACTCCAGCGTGTTCAGCGGATTCTACACCGCGTTCATGATGTTGCTGTTCGCGATCATCCTCCGGGCGGTGTCCATCGAGTTCCGCAGCAAGATTCACTCGCGCGGCTGGCGACGGTTGTGGGACGTCGCCTTCTTCGGCGGATCGTTCCTGGCGACCGTGCTGTTCGGTGTGGCGGTCGGCAACGGCATGATCGGCCTGCCTCTGACCGACAGGGGCATCTATCTCGGCGGGCTGATCCCCCTGCTCGGTTTCCGCGAGGCCGGGTTCACCCCCTACCCCATCCTCGTCGGCCTGCTCACCGTGGCGATGTTCACCATGCACGGGGCGCTGTACCTGCACCTCAAGTCGCCCGCCGAGAGCGATCTGCACTACCGCACGCGCGGGTGGATGTGGCATGCCTGGGGCACGTTCCTCGTGCTCTACATCCTCACGACCATGTATACGCTGGTCGCGGTCGAGCATGCCGTGCCCAACTTCCAGCAGCACCCATGGGCGGCGCTGATCGTGGTGGTCAACGTGCTGGCGATCGCCAACATTCCGCGCGCGATCTACGCCGAGCGCCCGGGCCAGGCGTTTTTGTCGTCGGCAATCACGATCATCGCGCTGGTCAGCCTGTTCAGTTTCGCCCTCTGGCCGAACCTGGTGCGGGCGAGCAACGACGGGCTGGCGTGGACGGTCTTCAACGCCGCCTCGAGCCAGAAGACGCTGTGGATCATGTTCATCATCGCCTGCATCGGCATGCCGTTCGTGCTCGCCTACACTTCGGTGGTGTACTGGACGTTCCGCGGCCGCGTGGAACTGGGCAAGCACTCGTATTGACCCCCGGAAAGTAGAAAAGCGAAAGCATGCTCTATCGACGTTTTGGCCGAACCGAACTCCAAATGCCGGTGTTCAGTTGCGGGGGGATGCGCTACCAGGATGCCTGGCAGGATCGACCCTTCGACGAGATCGACCCGCTCAACCAGACGTTTCTGGAGCGCACGATTCACCGCGCCCTCGAACTGGGCATCAACCACATCGAAACCGCACGCGGCTACGGCTCCAGCGAACGCCAACTCGGCAAGGTCCTCCCCACGCTGCCGCGTGACCAGATCATCGTGCAGACCAAGGTTCACCCCGGCGAGGACCCGACGAAGTTCACCGAGGACTTCGAGGATTCGCTGGCGCGATTGAACCTCGACTACGTGGACCTGTTCAGCCTGCACGGGATCAACACGCCGGAGGTGCTCGCGCGAGCCATCGCACCCGGCGGCGCTTTCGAGCAGGCCCAGAAGCTGCGCGAACAGGGCAAGTGCCGGTTCGTCGGGTTGAGCACGCACGGGTCGCTGGACACGATCCTCGACATCGTGAAATTCGGCCGGCCGCGCGTGGGCGAGGGCTTCGACTACATCAACCTGCACTACTACTACATCTACCAGCACAATCACCCGGCGATCGTCGAGGCCGCGGCCCGCGACATGGGTGTGTTCATCATCAGCCCGTCGGACAAGGGCGGCAAGCTCTACAGCCCGCCGGAGAAGCTGACGAAGCTGTGCCATCCGCTGCACCCGATCGTGTTCAACGACCTGTGGTGCCTGAAGCGCAACCCGGAGGTTCACACGCTCAGCGTCGGGGCGGCGAGGCCGACCGACTTCGACCTGCATGTGCGGGCGCTGGAATACTGGGATGAAGCGGACGAGTTGCTGCCGGTGATCGAGCGGCGGCTTGACGAGGCGATGGCCGAGGCGGTGGACGAGGACCTGCGGCGGCCGTGGGAGTTGCTGCCGTGGTACGACCAGGTGCCGGCCCACATGAACGTGGCGAACATGCTCTGGCTGCGCAACATGGCCCAGGCCTGGGACATGACCGACTACGGCAAGTTTCGCTATAACCTGATGGGCAACGGCGGCCACTGGATGCCCGGCTACAAGGCCGACAAACTCGACGAAGACGGCGTCGAGCAGGCGATCCGCCAGCAATTCAGCGACTTCCCCGGCGGAGCCGATCGGTTGATCGGGCTGATGCGCGAAACGCACGAGATGCTCGTCGGTGAAGAACGCAAGCGCCTGAGCAGTGCGTAGAGCGCTCAGGTCCGCCATTGGTGTTCCGGGTCTGCAAAACAACGCCGGCCGAGTTAGACTGTGACGCCAGCGCTGGATCAGTACCAGATAAACAAAACAACGGGGCGGAGTCAGGGCCTATGAACGACGAGAATCAACCCAACCATGCCGGTCGGTCGAGCGACTCGCACCGGCGTCCATACCAGGGCGGCAGTAACCGTCCGCCACGCGGTCGTGGCGGGCCGCCCCGGGGCGGCGGCGGTGGCCGCGGCCCGCGACGTGGCGGTGGCGGCGGAAAGCCGGGGCCGCCCGACTATCCCATGCTGCTGGGCGAGCCGTCGCCGGCGCTGGCGAAGATCGCCACGATGAACACCGAGAAACTCGAGGCCAAGATCGCCTCGCTCGATCAGGAACTCGACCACGTCACCGCGAAACTCGGCCGGCTCGCCAGCCAGTCGGATCCGCCGACGCAGAAGATCGAGACCGCCAAGATGCTGATCCAGCGGCTCAACGCGATCAAGGACGTCGCCACGGAGCGTTTGGCCGAGAAGCGCCGGCGCAAAGCCGAATGGGAAGCCCGCCAGCAGCGCTGATGCGCGGTTGATGCGGGCAGATGCCAAGCCGCAAGCGGCCTAGCGCCCGTCGTCGTGGCGGATGCTGTCGATGGTGAACACGTCGTACTCCGGGTGGTGCCGAAAGGTGACCTTGTACGGCTCGACGCGCACGCTCGGATCGTCCACCCCCGGACCCAACGTGTACCAGCGGTAATAGATCGGTCCCGGCCAGGGGTACTCGTCACGCACGTAGTCGATCCGCGGGTCTTCCAGTTTCGGCTGGGCGGCGACAAGGGGCGCGGCCTGTTCCGCGCCGACGTATCGCGCCAACTCCGTCTCGTCGTTGCGCCCGAGCGCCTCCAGCGCGTCCCGTCCCAGCGCATCGCTGTTCAACTGCTTGCTCAGCCCGGCACACCCGCCCGTCACAAGCAGCAACCCGACCCACGCCATGATCAGTGTCGTCTTCATGGTCATGACGGTAGCACCCTCTTTACAGCACGGCAATCACGGCGACGAGAACCAGAACGATCGCCAGCACCACCAGCACACTCCACCAGGCATGACGCGAGCTGGTCGCCTCATCCAGCGTGAACCAGTAGCCACACGTCGGGCACTGGTCCGCTTCGGCGTAGACGTCGGCACCGCAGGCCGGGCACGTCACCGTGTCCTCGCCTTCGTCCATCAGGTCGGCATCGTGTTCATCCGGTTCGTAGTCTCTCATGACGAAGCTCCGGCATCGGCAAGGCGCTGGCGGTCGAATTGCCAGGCGCCGGTGAAGAAGCGGCGATAGGTCAGCATGGCTGTGAGCACCGCGGCGAGCAGGTCGGTGGTGAGGATGCCGACGAGGATGACCAGTTGATACAGCGCCGCCTGGAAGGGTTCGCTGCCGCCGAGCATCTGGCCGGTCATCATGCCCGGCAGCTTGACCACACCGACGATCATCATCGCGTTGACGGTGGGCATGATCGCGGCCCCGACGGCCAGGCGAAACGCCGGGAACGCGGCCTGCCCGGGTGACGCGCCCAGGGCAAGCATGGCCTCGGCGTCGCGCCGCCGCTGTCGCAGCTCCGACGCCACGCGCTCCCCGGCGAGCGTCGCCGCGGTCATCGCATTGCCCAGCAGCATCCCCCCCAGCGGAATCAGGTAACGCGCATCCCATTCATCCACGCCCACCACCACACGGGCCAGATAGAGCAGGACGATCGCCGTCACGCCGGCCAACACCAGCGTGAGCCCCCCGCTCACCGCCCATCGCCAGCGCCGGGCCCACCGCAACTGTCCGCCCGCGGTGACGCCGGCGGTGATCGCCATCATCGCCAGCAGGCCGATGATGTAGAACCATTGGTCCTGCTTGAACACCCAGCCGATGACCATGCCGATCGCCAGCAACTGCACCAGCGATCGTGCCGCGGCCAGACCGATGCGACCGGCCTGCCCGAGTTTCAAGGTCACGCTCACCGCGAGCACCACCGCCAACGGTCCGGCCAGCCACAACACCGACCAGGCATCCAGCGCGATCACCGGTTGGGCCGCCAGCGTCGTCATGCGCAATCCCCCAACAGGAAGCAGCGCACCTCGTCGGTCGGCGGGTCGTTGAACACCGCGTCGGCCTCCCCGTGCGCCGCGATGCGGCCGGCCATGAGCACGACCAAGGTCGCCTCGCCGGCCCGTGCTTCGTCGAGGCGATGCGTCGCCATGAGCACCGTCATCTTTCGGGTCGATTGAATATCGCGAATCGTCTGGATCAACTGCTCGGCCGATCGCACGTCCAATGACGCCGTCGGCTCGTCCAGCAGCAACACGTCCGGCTCGGTCACCAGGGTCCGGGCCAGCGCGACGCGCTGCTTCTGGCCCACGCTGAGTTCGTCCTCGCGCCGTTCGAGCATGTCGCCGTCCAGCCCGACCGCTTGCAGCAACTCGACCGCCCGCGCTTCGCCGTCGCCCGTCGCCGCCCCGGCCAACACCCGCGGCAAGGTCAGGTTGTCGCGCACCGAGCGGTCGAGCAGCGTCGGCTCCTGGAAGACCATCCCCACCCGCCGCCGCAACGCCCGGATCGGCCAGTCGTCCACCGCGCGGCCCAGCACCTCGATGCGGCCGGCGTCCACGTCGTCCATGCGATTGACCAGCCGCAGCAGCGTGCTCTTGCCCGACCCGCTGGGCCCGACGAGGTTGACCCAACCCCCGGCGTCGACAGCCAGGTCGATCCCCCGCAGCAGGTGCACCCGACCGTTGGGCGTCGGCGCCTGCCGCGTCACGCC
>CAYYPN010000067.1:6072-11173 GCA_964473545.1 uncultured Planctomycetaceae bacterium | reverse complement strand
GGCATCGAGCTCAACGACCGGTTCTTCAAGCTCGTGAGCTGGTACGACAACGAGTGGGGCTACTCCAACCGCATCGTCGACCTGATCAAACTGATGGCCAAGCAATAAGACGCTTCGCGACAGCCCGCCGCGAACTGCCGAAGATTCAAAGCCCACCCATGGCCATGGGTGGGCTTTTTACATTTGAGGTGGGCTTTTTCTGTGCGGCGGGCGTCCATTATTTTTCGTACAATGAAATCAACGTACACCGTCGCGCCGCGGCGAGGAGGACCCTTATGGATCACACAACATCGTTCCATCGCGCCTTGACCGTCATCCTGACCGTTGCGGCGCTGCTCGGAGGTTTCAACATGGCCCAGGCTCAGGATGCCCATGACGCCCCCGCCCCCGGAAGGGCCCCCGGAACGGCCGCCATCCCTACCAACCAGTTCCTCAACAGCATCGGCATCTGTTCGACCTTCCCCGATCGCGGCCAGCCGGTCGACAAGACCATCGAGATGCTCAACTACGGCGGGTTCCGTTGGGTCCGCGCCGGCATCGAGGGCTTGCGCGAAGGCGGCAAGACGACCATGGACACGTTCCGGGAGATTCACGAAGCAACCGGCGTGTTGTTCAACTGGGGCCTGGTCAGCGGCGGCACCGACATCGACAAGCTCATCCGCACCGCGCGGGTGCTGGCGGAGATGCGGGCGTTGCTGGCGATCGAGGGCAACAACGAGCCGAACAACTGGGGCATCACGTACCAGGGTGAAAAAGGCGGTGGCCAGGCCGACTCGTGGATGGCCGTGGCCAAGCTCCACCGCGACCTGTACCAGGCGGTGCGCAACGATCCGGTCCTCAAGGATTATCCCGTCTGGTCGCTGTCGGAGAACGGGGCCCAGAAGGACAACGTCGGGTTGCAGTATCTGACGATCCCCGAGGGCGCGGACACGCTCATGCCCGCCGGCACGCGCTATGCCGACTACGCCAACTGCCACAACTACATCTACCACCCCAACGCGCCGGGCCTGACGGATAACAAGTCGTGGAACGCCGCCGACCCCACCCCCGCGTGCAAGGTCGACGGCCTGTACGGCAACTACGGCAAGACCTGGCTGAAGAAGTTCGACGGCTACTCCATCGAACAGCTCAAGACGTTGCCCCGCGTGACGACCGAGACCGGCTGCACGATCAACGACACCGTCGATGAAGAAACCCACGGCAAAAACCTGCTCAGCCTCTACCTCGCCCAGTTCTCCCGCGGATGGAGCTACACGTCGGTGTACATCCTCCGCGATCGCACCGACGAAAGCGGCAACCAGAAGTTCGGGTTCTTCAACCCCGACTACACCCCGCGCAAGGCGGCGGTTTACCTGCACAATCTCACCACCCTCCTCGACGACCCCGGCGTCAACACCCAGCCCGGTCGCTTGGATTATTCGATCGCCAACCAGCCGGACACCGTGCACGATCTGCTGCTCCAGCGCAGCGACCGCACGTACCAACTCGTCGTCTGGGGTGAGATGGTCGAAGGCGAAGCCGACGTCACCGTCAACCTCGGCGACACGTACCCGGTCGTCACGATCTACAACCCGATCGAGGGCACGGGGCCGATCGCCACGCATGAAGACGTGGGGTCGGTGGACCTGACGATGAGCGACCATCCGTGGGTGCTGGAGATTCGGGCGCGGTAAACGCCACCATTTAGCCCCCGGTGAATACACCGGGGGCCGGACGGTCGGAACATACCGGAGCTTCGCAGACTCGGGTCCGGCTTGGGATTACAATGGTCGGCATGAGCATTCGCGCTGCCATTGTCGGACCCACCGGATACACGGCGCTGTGGCTGATGAAGCTGATGGCGCGGCATCCGTCGGCGAGCATCACCTACTTGGCCAGCCATCGGGACGAGCTTCCGCACATCGTGGAGGAGTTCCCCGAGTTGCTGGGGGTGTGCGACCTGCAGTGTCGCCCGATCGACGCCAAGGCGATCGCGCGCGAGGCGGACGTGGCGTTCTGCTGTCTGCCGCACGTGTCGGCGATGACGTATGTGCCGAGCCTGCTCGATGCGGGGCTGCGGGTGATCGACCTGTCGGCCGACTATCGGCTGACCGACGCGGCGATCTACGAGCAGGTATACGGCCACGCCCACAGCGACGCGGGCAACCTCGGGCATGCGGCGTACGGCCTGCCGGAGATCAACGCCGACCGCATCCGCCCGGCCAGGCTCGTCGCCAACCCCGGCTGTTATCCGACGGCCGCGGCGCTGGGGATCGGGCCGCTGCTGGTGCGGAACCTGGTGCAACCCAACGGGATCATCATTCACGCCGCGTCGGGCGTCACCGGCGCCGGGCGCGGGATGAAGCCGCACCTGCATTTTGCCGAAGCCAACGAGTCGTATTTTCCTTACAGCGTCGGCGTGCATCGGCACGAGCCGGAGATCGAGCAGACGCTGAGCGGGTTGAACGGCGAACCGGTCGATGTGCTGTTCGCGCCGCACCTGCTGCCGATCGACTGCGGCATTCTGGAGACGATCTACCTGCCGCCGATGGACGGGGATGTCACGGAGGACGACGTGTACGAGGCGTTGGAGGATGCGTACGCGGACGAGCCGTTCGTGCGCGTGCGGACGACGATGCCCAACGTCAAACACGTGCGGGGGACGAACTTCTGCGACGTGGCGGCGAAGGTCGTCGGCGGACGGGTGATCGTGTTCAGCGCGATCGACAACATGGTCAAAGGCGCCAGCGGCCAGGCGATGCAGAACATGAACCTGATGTTCGACCAGGAGGAGAGCGCGGGGCTGGGGTGAAGCCCAAAGCCCACGCATGATGGCCCAAAGCCCACGCATGGCCATGCGTGGGCTTTACCGTTCGTTACTTGGATTTCTCGATGCAGGCGTAGGCGTTGTGGGCGTGGATCGACTCGAAGTTTTCGCTGTTGATCGCGTACCAGTGGATGCGCGGCTCGTCGTCCAGCCGCACCGCCAGGTCGCGCACGATGTCTTCAACAAACTTGGGGTGATCGAACGCCAGTTCCGTCACGTGCTTTTCATCCGGCCGCTTGAGGACGGGATAGACCGGCGAGCTGGCGGCGGACTCGCACAACTCGACCAGTTCCTCGATCCAGAGCATCTTCTTGATGCGCACGCGGGCCTCGATGAGGCAGCGCTGGTTGTGGGCGCCGTAGGCGCTGATCGCCTTGGAACACGGGCACAGGCTCGTCGCCGGCACCTTCACGCCCAGCACGAAATCGTCGTTGTGGTTGCTCGTGCACTCGAAGCTGACGCGAAAGGCCATCAGCGCGGTCATCCCGGTGACCGGGGACTTCTTATTAATGAAGTAGTCGAAGTCGAGCTCAAGGTGGGCGTCGGCGGCGTTGAGGCGCTGCTTGATGTCGTGACAGATCGCCATGACGTCGGTCGGGTCGATCTCCTGGGCGTGCTCGTTGAGCACTTCGAGGAAGCGTGACATGTGCGTGCCCTTCTGATGATGGGGCAGGGAGACGTACATGTTGACGTTGGCGACCGTATGCTGCTCGCCGCCGTTGGGCGTGCGCAGGCGAATGGGGTAGGTGACATTTTTCACGCCGACCTTGTCGATGGCGACGCGTCGGAAATCGGGCGCGCCCTGCACATCGGTCAGGCGTTCGGACTCGGGCTGAACGGAGCCGGCTGAACCCATGCGAGGGGCCTCCTTGGCCGAGCAAAAGTCGGCGAGCATGCGAAACAGGTCATGTTAGGGCATGGGGTTGCGGTTAGCAAAACGCCGGAACGGCACGCCGAATCAGGCGGTGACGGTGACGTGCTTTTGGCGGGCGGCGTGGATCGTCTGCGACCAGCCGATGCCCAGCACCACGCCGACCACGCCCGCCGAGGCGTAGTAGATCGGCAACGCCAGGGCCAGCGGGTTGAGCGGCACGACCGGCGGCGCAGCGCGCACGTAGTCGGTGTAATAACGGGCCAGCAGGGCCGACACACTCGTCGCATCCATCGCCGTCCACACGCACGCGGCGGCGCTGAGCATCAACGGCGCCAGCAGCATCGTCAGCCTCGCCCGGGTGGGGTACATCTGGTGCGCCGCGAGCCCCGCGATGGTGAATGCCACGAGCATTGATCCGATCACCTGGCCCGGGTCGGCCGAGCGGATCAGGATCGTCAGCCCTGCCCCACCGACCGCGGCGACGACCGCGCCGCTGAGAAACGCCGGGCCCATCGATGAGCGCATCGTCGGCCGAGCCGCGCGGCGGTCGAGCATCGTCTGCCCCGCCATCGCCAGAGCCCAGACGCCCAGCAACACCACCAGCGCGCCGGCCAGGCTCATGATGTAATCGCCGAACAAAGGACGCTGCAGGCCATACACCACACCCGAAGCGATGACGATCGGCACGATCGCCGCGCCGGCCTGAAACGGCGCGGGGTCGGCATCGTCGCCAAGCAGTTCCTCGCTGTAGGCGCTGTGCAGGAGAGCGGGCACCTTTTGCCGCAGCTTCGAACGGACCTGGTGCAACGCCAGCGCCACGGTCACGATGGGGATGGCCCACACGACCGTCTCGCCGGCCAGCCCCGCGTAGGCGCTGGGGGCGTCGATGCCGCGGATCCACGGGTCGATCGACCCGCCGCGCGCCGCGACGTAAAGCAACCCGCCGCCGATGACGAACGGCCCGCCCAATGAATTGCCGGCCGATCCGGCGAAGGCCGCCACGATCCCGATCACGATCGTCCACCCCACCAGCGCGAGCACGGCCGCCACGGGTGCATCCGTGGCGAACAAGGCCGCCCCCCGGCCGACCACGGCCCCGAAGGCGACGCGCGCCAACACCTCGCCCGCGGCGATCGCCACGATCAACGCCGCCGCCAGGACCAGTCGCTGCTTGAACGATGGAAACATCGCCTCTTGATAACGTTGCCGACAGCCCGACGCAACCGTGCGCTCAAGGGCGGCCCTGAGCAAGTCTTCGAGCAAAGGGCCGGGTACGGCCAACGCATACCCGGCTCTTCGCTTCGCTCAGGGCCGGCTTGGGTCGGGTGTGGCCGTTGCTCACGAGTGTGGGTTGGTTATACTGATGCGTTCGCTCACCGGGCCGGTGGCGGAACTGGCAGACGCGCAGCGTTGAGGTCGCT
>CAYYPN010000067.1:0-6062 GCA_964473545.1 uncultured Planctomycetaceae bacterium | reverse complement strand
GGAGGTTCGAATCCTCTCCGGCCCATTGGGGAACACAGCCACAAAGCCACTTAGCGACGAAGCCACGAAGAGCTGCGGTACGCCCGCCGGTCTTCGTGGCTTCGTGGCTTCGTCCCTTTGTGGCTTTATGGCTTCTTACTTGCCGTACACCTCGTCCGGGTCGAAGACGCGTTGTTCGACGAACTTGAGCCGGCCGGCGTCGGCGTCTTCGATCGCGCGGTAGAAGCAGGTCTGGTAGCCGACGTGGCAGGCGGCGCCGGCGGGCTTGACCCGGACCAGCACCACGTCCTGGTCGCAGTCGACCCGTGTCTGGACGACGTGCATGACGTGGCCCGAGCTTTCGCCCTTGACCCACATCTTGCCGCGCGAGCGGCTGAAGAAGGTCGCCTTGGCCGTGCGGACCGTCTGGGCCAAAGCCTGGGCATTCATCCACGCCACCATGAGCACGTCGCCGGAGGCGTGGTCCTGCACGATCGCCGGGACCAGTCCCTGGTCGTTGAACTTCACATCCAGCGTGTCGCCGGTTTCGCGCTCGGGCAGTGGCATGGGGTCGCTCCTGTCGGGGGTCAAACCGGCGAGTGTAACGACCGGCACAATCCCCCGCCAAGTCGCCGGTTTCCGCGGTGGTCGAGTGGGCTTATAATCGCCGCCCTGTTCGCTCACGAGGTGATCCGCATGAATTCATCGGCCGCCGGGCCCGGCAAACCGACGACCCGTGCCCCCTATGTTCGGCGAGTGACCCGCCCGGTGCTGTGGACCGGCGTCGCCCTGCTGCTGGCCGCCGCCATCGGTCATGGACAGGACACCGACACGCCCGCCGTGGATCGACTGGTCCGCAACAGCGCGACCGGCGTGGTCCTGCCGCAGACGGCGCTGGATGTCGACGCGACCTTCCGCGCCCGTCGGGCCTCGACATGGCAGGCCGGCTCGACCCATCGGCTGTTGCTGGAAAATGACGTGAGCATTTCCGTCGGCAGCTACGGCTTCCAGGCCGATCGGGCCGTCATCACCATCACCCGCCGCCGCGCGCTGGGCGGCGTCGTGCATGACCTGGCGATTTACCTCGACGACGTGACCGCGCTCGGCGGGCACGGCCCCATCCAGGCCGACGCGCCCCGCCTGCTTGTGACGGCCGTGGTCAAGGGCAAGGTCGAGTTGCTGGCCGACCTGCTCGAACGCCGCGCCGCCAACGACCATCCGCTTGTTCAGGACGCCGTCGCCCGCATCGATCGCTACCAGCAGGCCCAGGCCACGCGCATCGTCGACCTCGGCTCGCGCCCGCCGCTGTACAGCGCCGATACGCTGGCCCGGGGGGAACAACGGGGCGAACCGATGGGTGATGTCGCAGTCGAACAGGCGCCGCGCGACGTTGTCGTCGAAGGCGAAGACGCAAGCCCGCGCGAACCGGCTGCGGAGATTCCGCAGCGCCCGACGCCCGCTCCCTCTGACGTCGCAGACCAGACGCCGCAAGCCGCACCCGACCTTGACCAGCTTCAGCGTGTGCAGTTCCGGGCCGACAAGATCGTCTACGAACAGCTCGACGACGAGGCGGCGGGCATCCTCATGGGCAACGTCCAGGTCATGCACCACGACCCGGCCACCGGGCGCAGCCTCAGCCTCAGCGCCGACCGGGCGGTCCTGTTCACCGCGCCCGGCGTCCTCCGCGGTGAGCAGGAAGTCAACGCCGACACCGTGCGCGGCGTCTACCTCGAAGACAACGTCGTCGCCACCGACGGCCAGTACACGATGCGCGGCCCGCGCGTGTTCTTCGACCTCCAGACCCAACGCGCCATCGTCCTCGATGCGGTGTTCTTCACCTACGACATCGAGCAGCAGGTGCCGATCTACGTCCGCGCCCGCAAATTGATGCAGGTCTCGGAGAACCAGTGGCAGGCCCGGCAGGCCCGGCTGAGCACCAGCGAGTTCTACGAGCCGCACTTCGCGCTGGGCGTCGATCGGCTGACCGTGCAGCGTGAGCAGACCGACGACGACCGGACGACCTACGCCTACGACGCGCGGGACACGACTTTCCGTGTGGGCGACACGCCGGTGTTCTACTGGCCGCGCCTGGCCGGTGAGGCCGGCAACACCCCGCTCCGGCGTGCCCGGGTCCGTTACGACACGCAGGACGGCGTGGTCATCAACACGCGCTGGGACGCCTTCGCCGCCGCCGGCGCCCGCGCTCCCGAAGGCGTCAGCGGCACCATCCTCGCCGACGTCTACACCAACCGGGGCTTCGGCGCCGGGTTCGAGCTGGATTACGACGTGCCCAAGGCCTTCGGCGACTTCTTCGCCTACGGCATGTACGACACCGGCGAAGACGAACCCGGCGGCCGCGACGAAATCGAACCCGAGGATGAGTTCCGCAACCTCGTCCACTGGCAACACCGCCACCTCCTGCCCGACGGCTGGGAGATCAGCACCGAGTTGAGCTGGCTGGGCGACCCGACCTTCCTCGAATCGTTTTTCGCCGGCAACGCCTACCACGACAAGCCGTGGGAGACCTCGCTCTACGTGAAGAAGCAGGAGAACGACTGGGCGTTCACGTTCCTCACACGCTACGACCTGCTCGACTTCGTTCCGCAGTTGCCGCAACTTCAGACGCCCGGCTACACCGTCGACAAGCTGCCCGAGATCGCCTACTACCGCATCGGCACGTCGCTGTTCGACGACACGGTCACGTGGTTCAGCGAGAATCGGGCCGGGCTGATGCGACTGAACCTGCCCACCGATTCGCCGCGCGAACGCGGGTTCAACCAGGCCGAGTCGCTGGCGATCTTCGGCATGGCCCGGACCATGCGCTTCGACGACGCCCTCGACGCCGCCGGCTACAACGACGACCTGGTCGGCCGCTTCGACACCCGCCAGGAATTCAACCTCCCCCTGAAGCTCGGGCCCATCGACATCGTGCCTTACCTCGTCGGCCGGGTCACCGCGTATGACGATGAGTTCGACGACTTCAGCGACGAGTCGGAGAACCTGCGCCTGTGGGGTCAGGCCGGCGTGAAGCTGCACACCACGTTCAGCCGCACGTACGACTCGGTCGAAAGCCGCCTGCTCGATCTGCATCGCCTGCGGCACATCGTCGAGCCGTTCATCAACCTCAGCTACGCCTCGACCAACGTCGAGCAGCAGCACCTGCCGGTGTACGACAACGACGTCGAGTCGCTCGCCGAGGGCTACACCGCCAAGCTCGGCCTGCGCAACACCTGGCAGACCCAGCGCGGCGGACCCGACCACTGGTACAGCGTCGACGTGTTCCGACTCGACACCGAGTTCGTCATCCAGGACGACGACACCGTGCGCGAATCCCCGATCGCCCGGTTCTTCGACTACCGCCCCGAGTTCGCCCTGGCCGGCGATCATTTCTACACCGAGATGGCCTGGCGGATCACCGACACGCTCAGCACCGTGGCCAACCTCAACTACAGCTTCGATGACAGCGAGGTCGAACGCTGGAACGCCGGGCTCATGCTCGACCACAGCCCGCGCCTCAGCTCCTTCGCCGAGCTTCGCCACATCTCCGACCTCAACACGCTGCTGTTCCGCTACGGGTTCGAGTACCTGCTCAGCACGAAGTACCACCTGGCGTTCAGCCAGTCGTTCGACCTCGACCGCGACGAGGTGCGCGATCTGAACGTGACGCTGACCCGGCGCATGCCGCGGGCCCTGCTGCAACTGACCGTCAGCGTCGACGAAGTCGGTGACGTCAACAGCGTCGGCGTGGCGTTCGTCCCCGAAGGCGGCGGCGGCGCCGGCGACCCCGGCGAAAACCCGTTCGTCTTCACGCGCTGACCGCTCACCCCCCACCACAAGCAACACACGCCGCCCGGCCTCGATTATTGCGATATTTTCCGGCTTTCAACCTTGATTTCCCCCGGGGCAACCGCTTAGGGTGCGTCAAGTCATCGGGAGAGAGCTTCGGATCCCATCGCGCCAGTCGGACGACCGCTCTTCGGCGGCCAGCGGCCTCAGCGCCGCAACAGCCGCGCACGCACGAAGAGTCCTTCGGTCATGGGGCGCTACCGAGCGTTCGAAGCTGACGATCATGCGATCGTTTGTGGCCACGGACAAACAGGTTCGGGCTTATCGGTCGCGCCGAAGAAGGAGAGAGCCATGTCCGTCCATCGTTGTGTCGCCGTGTTGTTCGCCGTCATGGTCTGCCTTGCCGCCGAATCGGCGCGCGGCCAGTTCGGCGATCCGTTCATCACACCCGCCCAGGGCGACACCGAGTCGATCGTCTCGTCCACGCAGTCGGCCCTGGGCTTGCAGTTCTTCATCAACGGCCCGCTGCTCAACGACCACGGCCAGATTCTTCTGGACGTCAGTTGGGAAGCCGGCACCGGCACGCAACGCCGCCTCTACCGCGCCGATGGCGACGGGCTGCAGACCGAGATCGCCCGCATCACGCCCAACCTCCCCGATTCGCTGCAACTCGACGACTGGCGGAAGGTCCGTTTCAACAACGCCGGCCAGGCCGCGTTCATCGCCGACCTCCGCGACGGCAATGCCCAGGTCTTTCAGACCCAACCCGTCGGCGTCCACTCGACCCAACTGCTCAGCGTCGCCAGAACCAACGAGTCCGGCGACAGCCCGATCTACACCGGCTTCTCGCAGCTCGGCCTGGCCGACAACAACAAGCTCGCCTTCGGCGGCACCGTCTTCTTCGGCTCGCCGATCTTCGCCAACGACCAGGTCGTCGGCATCGGGGAAAACGGCGTGGCCGATGAATACTACGGCGGGTTCGACGGCACGCTCGCCGACCTGGCGATCAACCGCATCGGCGACGTCGCCTGGCTGCGCAACACCACCGACCCCCCGCCCAACGACCAGGTCAACGTCAAACAACAGGGCCAGCCCCGCCAGACGCGCATCGACAACTCCACCACCGAATCCTCGACCGGCTACCACCTGGAAACGATCGCCGACCCGGTGATCAATGCAACGGGCCAGTTGGCGTTCCGCACCACGCTGGTCGATGTCGACGACGATACCGGCGCGATCACCAACCAGCGCGCGGCGGTCGTCCGGGTTGAAAGCGACGGCGACGTCAACCTGGTGGAATTCGGCGGCTTTTCCGGTCCCTTCGACACCGGCGGTGAGATTCATGACAACGTGCTCGCATTCAGCGGACCGCTGCTCAACGAAGTCGGCGACGTCGCGTATTCAGCCGACCTCACCGGCACCAGCCTCGGCCAACTCAACGACAGCGTCCTCATCCGCCGCAACGGCAACGACGCACAAGGCGAGGACCTTTCCACGTGGAACTACCTCGCGGTCGAGAACGAGCTGACCCCCGACGGCCAGCGCCGCATCGGCCAGCTCAACGGCGGCGCCGCGTCCCTGCTCAACTCCGGCGCCATGGCGTTCCTCGCCGGCCTGCGCGACGACGCGGGCAATCCAGCCGGCTTCGGCATCTACCTCCGTGACTCGGTCGACAGCCTCACCGTCGCCCAGACCGGCGACATGCGCGACGGCGATGAGATCATCAACCTGCAGATGATGGCCGGGCAGGACGTCGGCGGCCGCCGCGGCGTCAACGACCACGGCCAGGTCGCCTACGTCGCCACCCTCCAGGACACCTTCACCCTCGAAACCCGCGAAGTGGTCTACCGCTTCACCCCCGACCTGCGCTGGCGGATGGAAAACGACGGCGACTGGGACGACCCCGAGGCGTGGACGCTCAACCTCGACCCCGCCGCGGTCCACGACGTCGCCATCGCCAGCCAGGGCGGCGTCTCCGTCCAGGGCCCCGACGTCAACACGTCCATCCAGTCGTTGACCGTCAACAACGCCCTGTTCAGCACGGATATGCTGCAGCTCGTCCACAACGTGTCGCTCGATGTCGAACAGGACGTTCACATCGGTTCACGCGGCCACGTCGATCACTTCCAGGGCGTCGTTACCGCTCAAATGCTCCACAACGATGGCGCCTACATCCAGGGCGGCAACACCGGCCTGATCGTCAACCGCCTGGTCAACGAAAACCAACTGCAACTCGACGGCACGACCCTCGTCGGCCCGCAGTACGCGCCCGACAACGACACGCCCATCTTCACCAC
>CAYYPN010000066.1:0-11219 GCA_964473545.1 uncultured Planctomycetaceae bacterium | reverse complement strand
GGTGCTGAGCAACCTCGAGCGGATCATGCAACAGTCGGGCCAGGCCCACGCCGCGTTGTACGAGGCCGACGGGTCGATCGTCGAACGGCTGCAGATGGTCGTGGCGGTGCTTAAGGACCTGGGCGAGTTGGACGAGCAGTTGACGCCGCTGGCCGAGGAGGCCAAATCGACGCTGGCGCAGTTGCAGGACCTGGCCCTGTCGCTGGGCCGATACCACAATCGCCTGGACCTCGACCCCGAAGAACTCGGCGAAGTTGAATCGCGCCTCAACACGCTCAACCGCCTCATCGCCAAGTACAGCTCCGGCCGCGGCGGCAGCATCGAAGAGGTGCTGACGTTGCGCGAACAGCTCAGCGGCCAGATCGAACAACTCCGCCACGACAGCGACGACCTTTCTTCCATTGAAGTGCAACTCCAACCGCTGCGCGAGGCGATGATCCAAACGGGCCAAGCCTTGACCGAGGCCCGCCGCGCCGCGGCCGACAAGCTCTGCCCCCTCGTCCAGGACCAGCTTGCCGAACTGGGCATGGCCGAAGCCAAACTCAAGGTCCGCTTCGACACCGATCCCGACCGCGATTCGCCGACCGGGTTCGACGCCATCGAACTGCTGGTCCAGCCCAACCCCGGCCAGGCGCCGCGGCCGTTGCGGCAGATCGCCAGCGGCGGCGAACTCAGCCGCATCATGCTCGCGGTCAAATCCATCCTCGCCCAGACCGACCGCATCAGCGTGCTGGTGTTCGACGAAGTCGACGCCAACGTCGGCGGGCGGATGGGCACGGTGATCGGCTGCAAACTCCGACACCTCGCCTCCCATCACCAGGTCCTGTGCATCACCCACCTCGCCCAGATCGCCGCCTACGCTGATCGCCACCTGCGCATCCGCAAACAGGTCGACGGCGCGCAGACCCGCACGACGGTGACCCGCCTGACCGACAAGCCGCGCATCGAGGAGCTGGCCGAAATGCTCGCCGGCTCGGCGCGCACCAAGACCACCGTCAAGCAGGCGAAGGAACTGCTCGCCGCGGCTGATCCGGATGACCCAAAGAATCAGGTCAAGGCCTCGGCGTAAAGGGTTAAGGCCACCCCTTCAAGCCGGCTCTGAGCGAAGCGAAGAGCCGGGTACCCGGACCTTCGAAGACGCCCCGAAGGGGTCCGTGGGACAGGTTCGGCTTGGCCTACCGCCCCGGCAGAACGTCGGGCGTATCCACCTGGTGAATCGAATCGGCGTACGCCGTGATCGACAGCGTGCCGAAGCGCAGGTCGCCTGCCCGCCAGCCCAGCATGAGCCAGCCGGCCAGCACCAGCGCGCAGGTCCATTTGACAACACCGCGTCCCATGGCGTCTCTCGTTTCTCGCCGCCTGTTTCTCCGGCAGGCGGCCGATGAAATCATATCGCCCCGGCTTGACCGGGGTCAACGATTTTTCGCCCGCCTCTGGTACTGGGCCGGGCCGCAGCCCATGTGACGTTTGAACGCCCGGTGAAACTGGGCGTAGCTGCCGAACCCGCAGGCCATCGCCACGTGCAGCATGTTCTCCGACCGCCCGTCCCCCCACGCCTCCAGAAACCGGTCGATCCGACCGCGGTTGCGGTAGTCGGGGATGTTCATGCCGACCTGGGCGCTGAACAGCCGGCTCAGGCGCGACGCGCTCAACCCCACCTCCTCCGCCAGGGCGTCCAGCGAATCCGGCGCGTCGGGTTGACGAAGCAGCCTCGCCGCCTGCTCGACCGCCGGGTGCAGTTGCGTCGACACGCGCGGCTCGTCCGATTCGTGCATCGATCGCCACGCCGTCGTCAACAGGTACCCCAACGCCGCGTTGTGATGATCCGGGTCATCCTCGCATTCGAACACCTCGCGGCACAGCGCCTCGACCCGGTCGCTCGCCGCCCGCGTCAGGATGCACGCCT
This sequence comes from uncultured Planctomycetaceae bacterium, assembly GCA_964473545.1. Taxonomy (GTDB): domain Bacteria; phylum Planctomycetota; class Phycisphaerae; order Phycisphaerales; family Zrk34; genus CAYWKS01. The sequence goes on along the minus strand of CAYYPN010000066.1, from coordinate 9,313 downwards.
GCTCGCCCGGCGGGTCGGCCTGGCGAAGCGTCCGCATCTCGCCTCGTTTCGCCGCACGACGCACCAGCCTGGTCTTGAACACCCCGATCCACATCCGCAGGCTGTGCGCTTCATCCAGCAGCACATGCTCCTGCCCGGGAAACAGCCACACCAGCGAGCGCGGCGCCAGCTCGATCCGCCGGCCGCCGACGATGTACCCGCCCTGCCCGCGCAACACAAGGTTCAGCTCCAGTTCATCGTGACGATGCGGCAGGGGCTGATCGTCGCGACCGGCGTAAGGCCACGTCCGACCGTCCAGTTCCTCGGGCAAACGTAATCGTTCCCACATGGCAACAAGAAATGATAACAACTCGGCAACATCAGGGAAGAATCTCCCCGATCCGCGACGTACATTGACCACGGCACCCAATCAAGGAGAACCCCATGCCCACCGCCACCGCACCGATCAATGTCCACGTCAGCCCCGAACAGGTCCAGCAGTTCCAGACCGAAGGCTACATGATCCTCGAACGCATCATCCCCGACGACATGCTCGAAATGCTCGGCCAGGAATGCAGCTACTTCATCGGATACGAAGACGGCCGGCTCGATGAGCGCGGCGAAACCGTCAGCGGCATCACCCACCGCGGCAGCCGCTACTTCGTCGCCAACAAGTACCGCTTGAGCCATCGCCTGAACCAGTTCCTCTTCTCATCCATCATGGCCGAGGTCGCCCGGGCCGCGCTCGGCGATGACGTCTGGCTCTTCCACGAACAGTGGGTCGTCAAAGGCCCCGAGCAGGGCATGAAGTTCAGTTGGCACCAGGACTCCGGCTACGTCGGGTTCGATCACAAGCCCTACCTCACCTGCTGGTGCGCCCTCGACGATGTCACCGAAGAAAACGGCACCGTCTACCTGCTCCCCCACTCACGCGGCGGAACCAAGGGCCGCATCCTCGACCACGCCAAAGACGAAAACACCAACGACAAGGTCGGCTACACCGGCGACGACCCGGGCATCGTCGCCGAGGTCCCCGCCGGCTCCATCGTCGCCTTCGACAGCTACGTTCTGCACTCCAGCGGATCGAACAGCAGCGACATGATGCGCCGCGTCTACCTGCCCCAGTACTCGGCCGAGCCGATCATCCACCCCCAGGGCAAACTGCACGCCTGGGCCACGCCCTTCGTCCGCGACGGCCGGATCATCTACGACCCCAAGACCGACAAGGCCGGCGGCTACCCCGCGTGCAAGGGCGACCCCGCCTGACCCGACCCATGGAACAAACATGAACGACACGACCGTGAACGTGACCGACCCGGCGACCACCGTCGCCTGGAAATACGACTGGGCCCGGGCCCGGCAACGCATCGAAGCCTGGTGGCGACGCGAGGGCCTGCTGCTCAACGTCACCGCGCCGCTGGACACGCCAAGGCTCGACCTCCCGCAGCCTGACCCGCCGGACGACATGCCACAGCGCTGGCTGAGCCCGACCTACCGGGCTCAGCGGGCGCTTGACGAAGCCGCCGGCACGTTCTACGGCGGCGAGAAGCCGCCCCATCCCAACTGCCTCGTCGGCGCCGGCGACCTCGGGGCCTTCCTCGGGTGTAAGTACGGCTTCGCCGAGACGACCTGCTGGTTCGAGCCGTGCATCGACGACCTTGCGGCACATCCGCCGATGCGCTTCGACCCCGACCACCCCAACTGCCGTGCGGTGTACGACATGCTCGCCGAATGCCGGCGCGTGGCCGACGGGCGCTACCTCGTGGGCATGCCGGACCTGGTCGAAAACTTCGACATCCTCGCCGCCATGCGCGGCGCCGAGATGCTCATGATCGACTGCCTCGACCAGCGCGACGAGGTCGAACAGCGCATCGAACAGATCAACCATGCGTTCTTTGCCGCGTACGAACACTTCTACAATCTGCTCAAGGCGCCCGATGGCTCGGTGCTGTTCGACGCGTTCAGTTTGTGGGGGCCGGGACGCGTGGCCAAAGTGCAGTGCGACGCCGCGGCAATGATCAGCCCCGCGATGTTCAACGACCTGGTCGCCCCGGGCTTGACCCGGCAGTGCGACTGGCTCGATTACTCGATGTATCACCTCGATGGTGAGGATGCGATGTGCCAGCTCGATACACTTCTGTCGATCGAGTCGCTGGACGCGATCGAGTGGACGCCGCGCTACCTGTGGACCGGCGACAGCGGGGGCAGCGCCAAGTGGTACGACCTGTATCGCCGCATCAAGGACGCCGGCAAGAGCGTGCAGGCGATCGGCGTGAAGGTCGACGAGGTCGAGCCGCTGCTCGACGCGGTCGGGCCGGCGGGGATGAGCCTGTTCGTGCGTACACAAAACGAAACCCAGGCCCGCGCGTTGATCGAGCGCGTCGAAGCATACCGTTGAATTGCCGCGGGTGCGGGCGGTCGGTAACGTAGCCCGCCATGCAGGTGCAGGCTTTCGCCCATTCCGACATCGGCCGCGTCCGTGAAAACAACCAGGACGCTTATCTGGTTGGCCAGGCGTTGGGGTTGTACGTCGTGGCCGACGGCGTCGGCGGCAACGCCGCGGGAGACGTCGCCAGCCAACTGACCTGCCAGACCGTGCAACAGCACCTCGCCGCCGGCCGGGCGACCTTGCGCGATTACGCCAACGACCCGTCGCCCGGGAAGCGGCAGGAGGTCGTTCGACTGATTCAACGGGCGGTGCACGCCGCTTGCCAGCGTATCTTTCGTGCCGCCCAGCAGGACGACAAACGCCAGGGCATGGCCAGCACGCTCGCCCTCGTGCTGATCGTCGAGCAGCAGGCGATCGTCGCCCACGTCGGCGACAGCCGGGTGTACCTCGTGCGCGAGGACAAGGCGTACCAACTGACCGAGGACCACTCGCTGGTCGCCGAGCGCGTCAAGCGTGGCGACATGACCCGCCGCGCCGCCGCAAGGAGCCCCATGCGCAACGTGCTGACCCGCGCGATCGGCCACCAGCCCTACGTTGAAACCGAAACGCTGCACGTGGAACTGGTCGCCGGCGATCTGTTCGTGATCTGTACCGACGGGTTGTACCAGTACGTCAGCCCCGACCAGCTCGCCCAGGCCGCGGCCCAACGCACGCCCGACCGCCTCGTGATCGACCTGGCCGAACAAGCCAACCGACTCGGCGGCGCCGACAACATCACCACCCTGGTCGTGTCGATCGCCGACGCGCCGACCGCCGCAACGGCCGCAACGATCGACCCGGTACGCAAGCTCGAGGCTTTGCGGAAGCTGCCGCTGTTCGAGCATCTGACTTACAAGGAACTGCATCGGGTGCTGTCGATCGTGACGGTCGAGCGCTACGAGCCGCAGCAGTACGTCATCCGCGAAGCCGACCCCGGCCGCAACCTCTACGTTGCGGTGACCGGGTCGTTCGAAGTCGTCAAACAGGGCCAGGTCATCGCGACGCTGGGCCCGGGTTCGTCGTTCGGGGAGATGGCGCTGATCGATGCGTCTCCCCGGTCAGCCGACGTGATCGCCATCGAGGACGCCCGGGTGTTGACGATCGAACGTGATGACTTTTTCGACCTGTTGCGGCGTGAGCCGGAGCTGAGCGTGAAATTGCTGTGGAGCTTCTGCCGCGTGCTCAACGTCCGGTTGCGGGACACCAGCGCGGAGTTGAGTTACATGAAGGGCGTGACGACCAACTCGAACCTCGAGCTGCCGACGTTTCTGGACGCGGCCGCCGATCGTTGAACCGTGCCACAACGGCGCGCGCAAACGGGCGCGCGCCGGTCGCTTAATAAACGGTTGCACACCATATTGATTCGTTTCCTGACCAAACCCGGCGCGGTTACGACACCGTCAAGTCCACCGGCGTTTCCGGCTGCGCGAACGCGCTCGCCGCCGGTCGGTGTTCGGACCAGTCGGTCACGCCGACGTCAGGGCCGGCGTCTTCGTGGACCTGCAGGAACCGGTAGACGTTGTCGCGTTGGGCGGGGGTGAAGCCGGCGTCGCGGATCAGCCGACAGATCATCGCCTCGTTGAGGCAGTACGTCGTCCCCGCGGCACTGACCACGTTCTCCTCCATCATCACGCTGCCCATGTCGTTCGCCCCGTAGAACAAACCGAGCTGCCCGATCTTCGGGCCCATCGTCACCCACGACGCGCCGATGGAGTGGATGTTGTCAAAGAACAAGCGGCTGATCGCCTGCATGCGCAGGTACTCGGTCGCCCCGGCCAGACGCAGATGTTTGCCCGCCCCCGGAACCTTCGCATCACACGCGGCTTTGTCATACGGATCGACCTCGCCACGCAACACCGCGTCGGCCAGTTCATCCCCCGGAAACTTATCCTGACACCTTTTTTCCGGATCGTGTTGCGGCAGGCGACCCAGCGGCGTGTTCTCCGGTTGGAACGGCCAACTGATGAAGCTGACGTACCGCCCGGGCCACATGCCGCGGATCGCTTCGTCCTGGGCATCGCGGATCATCCGCATGTGCATGAGCCGGTCAGCCACGCCCTCGATGTGGCCGAACATCATCGTCGCGCTGGTGAACATGCCCATCTGCTGGGCCACGCGCATCACGTCCAGCCACTGCCGGCCGTCGGCCTTGGTCGAACCGATGCGGCGGCGGACGTGTTCGGGCAGGATCTCCCCCCCACCGCCGGGCAACGAGTCCATGCCCGCGTCGCGCAGTCGCTGCATGATCACACGCAGCTTTTCAACGAACTGCTCGCGCGAAAGCTCGTGTGCTTTCCGGGGGCCGGGCGTGGGGAAGCGGTCAATCTCGAACACCGCGGCGAACTCGACGAACTCCGGCGGGCTGAACGCATGCACATGCAACCCCGGAAATTCAGCCCGTATCCCCGCAAGCATATCCTCGTAAAACGCCAGCGGCAGGTCCGGGTGCATCCCGCCCTGCAGGAGAATCTGCGTCCCGCCGATGTCGGTGCATGCGCGAATCTTCTCGTGCAACGCCGCCCTGTCGAGCGTGTAGCTGTCGGCCTCGCCGAGGTCGCGGCGAAAGGCACAGAACGTACACCTGGCCGAGCAGACGTTGGTGTAATTGATATTGCGATCGATGACGTAGGTGCGGACCTTGTTGCCGTGCATTCGATGCGCCGCCGCCGTCGCCCACTGGCCCAGGTCATGCAGCGAGGCATGACGATACAACCCCAGGGCCTGCTCGACGGTGAGCCGAGCCGTGCCTTCGACGACTGCGTCAATGTCACAGATATCCGCGATACGTGTGGCCGTCATGGTCATCGCCCCAGCATAGAAGCGGACGGCACGTCCGGCCAGTGGGCGATCCGGGAGCAGGTTTGCTCCCGGCTAGAGTCGTCGTCAACCCGTGCTAGAATGGTGGCCCTTTGGCCGCAAGGAGCCGGCGCCTTGGATCATTTTGAATACCGTGACGGGCAGTTGTTCTGCGAGAACGTGAACCTGGACGACCTGGCGGGGTCGGTGGGGACGCCGGCGTACGTGTATTCACGGGCGACGTTCGAGCATCACTACCGGTCGATCGCCCAGACGTTCGCGTCGCTGGATCCGTTGATCTGTTACTCGATCAAGAGCTGCGGGAACATTCACATTCTACGGTTGCTGGCGGAGCTGGGCAGCGGGATGGACGTGGTGTCGGGCGGCGAGCTGCGCCGGGCGCAGCAGGCCGGCGTCGACCCGCGGAAGATCGTTTACGCCGGGGTGGGCAAGACCGACGCGGAGATTCGGCTCGGGCTGGACATGGGCATCGGGCTGTTCAACGTCGAAAGCGAGGCGGAGTTTGAGAACCTGTCGCGCATCGCGCGGGAGATGGGCGCGACCACGCATGCCGCCCTGCGCGTCAACCCCGACGTCGACCCCCGCACCCACGCCAAGACCACGACCGGGAAGAAGGAAACCAAGTTCGGCGTGGATATCGAACGCGCCCGCCGCTTCTTCGAACGCTTCGGCCACGACGAGCACGTCAGGCTCGACGCGGTTCACCTGCACATCGGCTCGCCGATCTACAGCGTGGATCCTTACGTCGACGCGATCGGCAAGGCGCTGGCCCTGATTGAAGAACTCGCCGCTTCGGGGCACGAGGTGAAGACGATCGACATCGGCGGCGGGTTCGGCGCCGACTACCAGTCGGATCAGACGCCTGCGTACAGCGACTATGCCGACCGGATCGTGCCGCTGCTCGAACCGTTCGTGGCGGCCGGGGGGCGGGTGATCCTCGAACCGGGGCGCACGATCAGCGGCAACGCGGGCGTGCTGCTGACGCGGGTGCAGTACATCAAGATCGGCGGGCGCAAGAAGTTCGTCATCGTCGACGCGGGGTTTCACCACCTGATTCGCCCGGCGATGTACGATGCGTTTCACTTTGTGTGGCCGACGAATGTGGCCCCGGCGCACGTGCCGGCGGCGCGTCGGGCGGACATGCCCAACGAGGGGTTGGAGGCGTGCGAGGTGGTCGGGCCGCTGTGCGAGACCGGGGACACGCTGGCGAAGGACCGGGCGCTGCCGCCGGTGGCGCGGGACGACCTGCTGGCGGTGTTCAGTGCCGGAGCGTACGGCATGGTGATGGCCAGCAACTACAACGCATTCTGCCGGCCGTGCGAGGTGCTGATCGGCGGTGCCGATGCCCGGATCATCCGCCGCCGCGAAACGTACGACGACCTGCTGGGTCCGGAGCTGGAGGTTGGCGGGGTATAATGTCAGGCAGAGTGGAGATTCGGACATGACAACCGTTGAACACATCAAGCATCAGATCGAACAACTCACCTTTGAGCAGAAGGCGGAACTGGTGGCATGGTTGCATGGCTGGGATGACGATGAGTGGGATGAGCAGATGAAGCGCGACGCGGCCGAGGGCAAACTCGATCATCTTCTGAACGAAGTCGATGCCGCCAGGCGAGACGGTACACTGCGACCTCTGGACGAGAGCCTTGAAAGCGACGACAACACCTGAGTTCCGGGAAAGATTGCGGCACCTGCCGGTCGATGTCCAAGCTGCGGCAAAACGTCAGTTTGCGCTCCGGGTCGCTGACATGCAGCACCCTTCTCTGCATTTCAAGCGAATGCGCGGCATCGTGTGGTCCGCGCGTGTAACACACAACTATCGCGCTCTGGCACGGGTTCGTGACAATGAAGTCGAATGGTTCTGGATCGGCACCCATGCCGAGTACGACCAACTGCTGCGGCGACTGTGATACACTCATCCCATGGCCCGACAGCGCATCGTCTGCGGTGAATCGACCGCGCCTGAAGAACAGGCGATCAACCTTTCGCTGCGCCCGACGAAGCTCGACGGCTATATCGGCCAGTCGCGGCTGGTTGAAAAACTCCGCATCGCGCTCGAAGCGGCGCGCCATCGCAACCAGCCCATGGAGCACGTGCTGCTGCACGGTCCGCCGGGGCTGGGCAAGACGACCCTCGCCCATGTCATCGCCAACGAAATGGGCTCGAGCCTGACCGTCACGTCGGGCCCGGCGTTGACCAAGGGGGCGGATCTGGTCGGGACGCTGACCAAGCTCCAGGCGCGCGACGTGCTGTTCATCGACGAGATTCATCGTCTGCCGGTGGCGGTGGAGGAGTACATCTACTCGGCGATGGAGGATTTCAAGATTGATTTCGTGGTCGACTCGGGCATGCACGCCAAGACGATCACGTTGCCGCTCAAGCCATTCACGTTGATCGGGGCGACGACCCGCGCAGGGTTGCTGTCCGGCCCGATGCGCAGCCGGTTCGGCATCACGCATCACCTGGAGTTTTACGGCGAGGCGGACACGCTGGCGATTCTGCATCGGTCGGCCAGACTGCTCGAGGTCGCCGATGCCGACGAGGCGGCGCTGCGGGCGATCGCTTCGCGCAGCCGCGGCACCCCCCGCGTGGCCAACCGACTCCTGCGGCGTGTGCGCGACTACGCCCTGGTCCGTCACGATGACAAGTTCAGCCCCGACACCGTGACTGAGGCCCTTGAACTGGAGGGCGTCGACGCGCTGGGCCTGGATGAACTGGACCGGGCGTATCTGCGGACGATCGGGCAGGTTTACCACGGCGGGCCGGTCGGCCTGGAGGCCATCGCCGCGACCTTGAGCGAAGACTCGGGCACGCTCGAAGACATGGTTGAGCCTTACCTGTTGCAGATCGGGTTCCTCGCCCGCACCCGGCGCGGTCGTCAGCTTACGCCCCGCGCCGCCGATCACCTGGGCCTCGACGTGCAGACCGGCGACGGCGAGGCGCTGTTCGACTCGCCCGAATAACCGGAGCCTGCCTTGCGTACCGCCATCGCGATCATCCTGGTGCTGCTGGCGTGCGGTCAGGCGACCCGCGCCGAAACGCGCGACGACATCGTCGACCCGCTCATGCACGCGTTCGGCCTGGAGAAGCTCGACGAGATCGAAGCCATCCGGTTCACCTACAACCTCAAGGACCCCAACCGGCGCGAGGCGCGGTCGTGGCTGTGGCATCCGCAGACCAACCGTGTCCTGCTGCGCAGCACGCTCGACCCCAACGACCAACCGATCGCCTACGACCGTGACGACGTCGACGACCGCTCACCCGAGCGCGTCCAGCAGGTCGATGCGCAGTTCGCGCGGGACACGATCTGGCTGATGTTTCCCCGATACCTGGCGACCCACGACAAGCTGACGGTCAAAGCGACCGGCTACCGCCTGGCGCCGCTGGCCAGGACCATCGCCCGGCAGGTCCTCGTCCAAAGCCCGAACAGCAAGCCTGGCGAGTTTGCGTATGTGTACATCGACGACAACGACCGCATCATCGAATGGGACTGGTACGACGTTGCGACCGGCCAATCGACGCTCCGATGCATCTGGGCGCGGGATGAACGGGTCGGCCCGCTCGTGCTGACCACCGACTTCCGCAACAACGAGGCCGACCTGCGCGTGTGGTTCACCGGCCTGGCCGTGCGGCGGATCGGGTCGGGCGACTGGATCGATTCGGTCAAGATCGACCACCGCTGCCGGACGTGTCCCTGATGACTGACGCCCCGTTGCTTTACAACCTGCCGCTTTATTACGACGTGGCGTTTTCGTGGGACGTGGCGGACGAGGTGGCGATCGTGCAGCGGGCGATCGCGGATCACGCGCGACCGGACGTGCGGCGCATCCTCGAACCGGCGTGCGGCACGGGGCGATTGCTGATCCCGCTGGCCATGCAGGGGTACGAACTGCTCGGGTATGACCTGAGCGAATCGATGGTCGAGTACACGCGACAGCGCGTCGGCGCCTGCGGCCTGGCGGATCGCATCACCGTCGAGCAAGGCGACATGACCACCGCCATTTTCCGGGGGCGGGGGCGGGGGCGGGGGTTTGATGCGGCGTACAACCTCATCACGTCCATCAGCCACCTTACGGATGACGGCGA
>CAYYPN010000065.1:0-11264 GCA_964473545.1 uncultured Planctomycetaceae bacterium | reverse complement strand
ATCGCCCGGTTGAGCTACGAGTTCCGCACGCTGGGGCTGGGTTACGCGAACCTGGGCGCGATGCTGATGCAGGCGGGCATTCCGTACGACAGCGAGCTCGGCCGCGCCATCGCCGGCTCGCTCAGCGCGGTCATGACCGGCCGCAGCTACGCCACCAGCGCCCGCATGGCCGCCGAGCACGGCCCGTTCCCCGGGTTCTTCAAAAACCGCGAGCACATGCTGCGGGTCATCAAGAACCACCGGCGAGCGGCGTACGGCGTGTGCCGCGACCGCGACCAGTGCTCCGACCACGAGCTGGGCTGGTACGAGGGGCTGGAGATCGCCCCGGTGCCGATCGACGGCGATGAGCTCGAGCATGCCGACGAAGCGGCGTTCGGACGCCTGGACAACAGCGAGCCGCTGCTCCGCGCCGCCCGGAGAGCGTGGGACGACGCGCTGAAGCAGGGCGAGGCCCACGGGTTCCGCAACGCCCAGGTTTCGGTCATCGCCCCGACGGGCACGATCGGCCTGCTCATGGATTGTGACACGACCGGCGTCGAGCCGGACTTCGCCCTGGTGAAGTTCAAGAAGCTCGCCGGCGGCGGGTACTTCAAGATCGCCAACCAGTCGGTCAAACCCGCGCTCAAGGCCCTGGGTTACACCGACGCGCAGATCACCGACATCATGCGGTACGTCCTGGGCGCCGGCACGCTCGACGTGCCCATGCCCGACGACGAGGGCAAGGTCGCCGCCAACCCCCACGACCGGTTCAGCGATTACCTCCGCGCCCGCGGCGCGACCGACGAGGACCTGAAGAAGATCACCGACGCCCTCGGCGGCGCGATGGAGTTGAGCTTCGTGTTCAACGCCTTCACGCTCGGGGCCGAGGCCCTGAAGCGGATGAACCTCGACGGCCAGGGCGACCTGCTCAAGGCGATCGGCTTGAGCCGCAGGCAGGTCGATGCGTTGAACGAAATGATCTGCGGGACGGGCATGATGGAAGGCGCCCCGCACATCCAGGCCGAGCATCTGCCGGTGTTCGATTGTGCCAACCGCTGCGGCAAGCAGGGCCGGCGTTTCATCGAGCCGCAGGGGCACATCCGCATGATGGCCGCGGTTCAGCCGTTCATTTCCGGCGCGATCAGCAAGACGATCAACCTGCCCAACGAGGCCGACGTCGACGCGATCAAGGCCGCCTACCGCCTGAGCTGGGAGCTGGGTCTGAAGGCCAACGCCCTGTACCGCGACGGTTCGAAGCTCAGCCAGGTATTGCAATCGTCCGCCGACGCCGACGACGAAGTCGACGACGAGGAGGCGATCGAACTGGCAAAAAAAGAGGTGTCCGCCGAGGTTACGATGGCGGCCCGCCGGATTGCGCTTGCGGGGATTGACGGAGAAGGCTCGGAGGCCGCCGAAGGCCAGGCCGCCGCGCCGGTCGAGAAGATCGTCGAACGCATCGTCGAGCGTCCGTTGCGGCGTCGCCTGCCGAACACGCGGCGTTCGCTGACCCACAAGTTCAACGTCGCCGGCCACGAAGGCTACCTCACCGTCGGCCTGTACGACGACGGCATGCCGGGCGAGCTGTTCATCACCATGGCCAAGGAAGGGTCGACGATCGGCGGGCTGATGGACTCGCTGGGCACGGCGATCAGCGTCGCGCTGCAGTACGGCGTGCCGACCGAATCGCTCGTGCACAAGTTCACGCATCAGCGTTTCGAGCCGGCCGGCATGACCGACAACAAGGAGATCCCCTTCGCCAAGAGTCTGGTCGACTACATCTTCCGGTGGATGGGCATGGAGTTCATCCCCGGCTACCGCGAAGCCAACGCCCCCAAGCGCCCGGGCTCGAGCGCGTCGAGCGGCAAGGGCAAGTCCGCCGCGCCGAAGACTGAAACCGCCAAGACCAAGCCCGCTTCCGAATCGTCCAACCCAACGTCCCCCCGAACGGATTCGAACCAGGACGAACGTGCCGGCGCAACACAGGGAAGCGCTGCGCCGGCCATTTCCAATCGTGTGAAAGACCTGGAATCGGATTCGACACCCGCCGGCGGCGGCAACGGCAACGGCAACGGCGGCAACGGCGCGTCGACCGCCACCGCGTCGGCCAAGTCCGGCCGCCTGGCCATCGACGACCCGGCGATCGTCCAGGATCACCAGGCCAAGACCAGCCCGCTGGCGTCGCTGCATAAACAGTCGGGCCAGGCCCTGGCCGCGCTGGATCGTCAGAACGCCGGCGCCAACGCCATGGTCGCCACCCTCAACGAGGCCAACAGCCAGATGATGGGCGACGCCCCGGCGTGCGACGTCTGCGGCTCGATCACCGTCCGCAACGGCACCTGCTACAAGTGCCTGAACTGCGGCAACTCGATGGGATGTTCATGAGATTGCTGATGTCTGATTTCTGGATTTCTGATTGAAGGGAGGCCCAATCAGAAATCAGCAATCGGAAATCTGACATCTTCACACAAGCCTGTACCTCCCCTCCGCCCCCCGAGACCGCCACCACCTCGGGGGGCACTTTTATGCGCCCCCCGCCCCCGGCCCCCGGGAAAGGAAGTAGTGGGCATGGGGGAACCCAGGCCGGACGGCAGCGCAGCGAAAGTCCGGATCATTCCGCATTCCCAATTCCGCATTCCCATGAGCCATTCGGATACGATGTGGCGTCTTTCGCTCAAAGCCCCTATCCTGCGGGGTACTCGCGAATCCTTTGGAGTTGCCGAACAATGCCCGACCAGGACCCCAACAAGCCCGTCGCTTCCGTCGCCGGCGTCGATGACGAGCAGGCCGTCGCCCATCTCCGCCAGGCCCACGAAAAAATCGTCGACATGCTCGGCAAGGTCATCGTCGGCCAGACCCAGGTCATCGACGAGGTCATGATCGGCGTGTTCAGCCGCGGCCACTGCCTGCTGGTCGGTGTGCCGGGCCTGGCCAAGACGCTGCTGGTGTCCAGCCTCGCCAAGTGCATGGACCTGGGGTTCAAGCGTATCCAGTTCACGCCCGACCTCATGCCGTCCGACATCACCGGCACGGAAATCCTCCAGGACGACCCGGAGACCGGCGAGCGGAACTTCAAGTTCCTCAAGGGCCCGATCTTTTCCAACCTGATCCTCGCCGACGAAATCAACCGGACCCCGCCGAAGACCCAGGCCGCGCTGCTCGAAGCGATGCAGGAGCGGACGATCAGCGCCGGCGGCAACGACTGGAAACTCGACGAGCCGTTCTTCGTCCTCGCCACGCAGAACCCCATCGAGCAGGAAGGCACGTATCCGCTGCCCGAAGCCCAGCTCGACCGGTTCATCTTCAACATCAAGGTCGACTACCCGGACTGGAACGAAGAGATCGAGATCATGAAGCGCGTGACCGGCGCGGTCGAGGCCGAGCTCGAGTCCGTGCTGCACAAGCAAGACATCCTCGCCTGCCAGCAACTGGTCAGGCGCGTGCCGGTGGCGGATCACATCTTCCACTACGCGGCTCGGCTGGTCCGGGCGACGCGGCCGAATGATGAACAGACCCCCGACTTCATCAAGAGCTGGCTGAGCTACGGCGCCGGTCCGCGTGCGTCGCTGTACCTGATCACCGCGGGCAAGGCCCGGGCCGTGCTGCACGGCCGATACCACGTGGCGGTCGAGGATATTCAAGCCGTCGCCCACCCGGTGCTGCGTCACCGCATCGTCCCGAACTTCGCCGCCCAAAGCGAAGGCCTGACCAGCGACGACATCGTCGAACGCCTCATCGAGCACATCCCGTCCGATGAGCGGCTGTACGAAAAGTCGGCGTGATTCTGCAGCGAAAGAGCGAAAAGCGAATAGGTTCCGCGGGAGGCCGTTCGTGGCATGAAGTCAAACCGTTTAGCGGGAGGCACGTAGTGCCCCCGCACCCGCAAGCCAACAGCCTATTGCCGGACCGTGTTCGCATCGCCTGTGCGCTATGCCCGCGGCTTCCCTCACCTCACCCTGACCCTCTCCCCGAGGGAGAAGGTACGTCCCCATGCGTCGCGGTGATGGTGGAGTGGATGTTGCCCCGGCCGGCCCACTGGGTTTTGACTTGCAACCACTTCGGGGCCATCGCCGCAACCAGGTCGTCGCGGATGCGGTTGGTCACCGCTTCGTAAAAGATCCCCTCGTTGCGATAGGCATGGTAGTAGAGCTTGAGGCTTTTGAGTTCGACGCAGGTTTTCGCCGGGGCGTAGCGGATCGTCACCGTGCCGAAGTCCGGGTGCCCGGTCCTGGGGCAGACGCTGGTGAAATGCTCGGCCACGTGTTCGATGACGTAGTCCCGAGTCGGCTCGGGGTTGTCGAAAACTTCGAGGATCGACGCGTCGGCCATGGATTACAGCTTCCGATACGTGGCGATGAGGTTGACGATCTTGTCCTGGGACGGATCGACGCGGACCGAGCGTTGCCAGGACTGGATGGCCTGATCGCGGAGGCTTGCGTCCTCGCGCCGGCCGCGCAGGTAGCGGGTCATGAGGTTCACGCCCACGCCGTTGAGCGCCGCGGTGTCGTCGGGGTCGTAGTCCAGCGCGGTGCGGTAGTGTTCGAGCGAGGGGTCGTATTGCGCGAGCTTGAAGTACGCATAGCCGAGCCGCTCGTGCACGACGCCGTCGGGGCGGAGCTTGAGGACGGTTTTAAGGACGTTGATCGCGCGCTGGTACTTGCCGATCTTGATCAGGCTGCCGGCCATGTTCATCGCGATTTCGGGTTTGAGCCGGCCGAGTTCGAGTGCGGCCTGGTACTGCTCGATGGCCAGGTGATGTTCGCCCAGCGCGGCGTAGACCGTGCCGAGGTTGACGTAGGCGTTCGGGTCGTTCGGTTTCAACTCGACGGCGGCCTCGGCGTAAGGCAGGGCCATCTGCGGTTCGTCGATCTGCAGGTAGGCCGTGGCGATGTTGAGGTTGGCCTGGAAGTTCGACGGGTTGATCGCCAGCGCGGCCAGGTACTCGCTGATCGCGTCGCGCACCCGGTTGAGCAGGTGGTACATCAGCCCGAGTTTGTAGACGGCCTTGAAGTTGCCGGGGTTGATCGTCTTGGCGTTGGCGTAGTTGCGGGCGGCCTCATCGTAGTCGCCGCGAATCTCGTAGATGTCGCCGATGCCCAGGTGAGCGTCGACCACCTGGGGGTTGTCATCGAGCACCATCTCGAACGCCGCCAGCGCCGATTCGAGCAGGCCTTCCTGCTGATAGCGCTGGCCCTGGACGAGGAGCTTGCGTTCTTCGCCGTCCATGCGCCGGGTCCGCCGCGGCTGACCGCTTTCGCAACCGGCCACGGTCAGCGCGACGCTGACGAGAACAGACCACAGGATGACGTGACGAATAACGCTGTTCATGATTAATTCAACTTACGTCGCCCCCCGGAAGCGGTCAATGCATCGGCTCGACGTTTCATCGGGACAGGCGATACAACACCCACGGCGCGGGTTGGCCGGGCATGAGGCTTTGACCCTCGGCGGCGACGGGCAGGCCCAGCGACTCGAGCTGCGTCTGACGTTCGGCGTCAAACGACGGGTCGTAGCCGTAGTTGTCCGGCGATCGCCACAACCCGAGCATGGCCCGGTTGACCAGCAGGTGCGTGTAGCCGGCCTGTTGCATGTGACGGAGCGCGCCGCGCATGCCGCGCTGATCGATCCACCGGCCCAGCGGACTGGCGTCCCACACGGTGTGGTAGTCGAGGGGCGGCTGGACGTAGAACGGCGTGGCGAAGCCCTCGGCATAGAGGCGCGAGCCCGGCGGCAGTTGCGTGTTGAGCGTGGCGTGCGGTTCGATGACCTGTTGCATGACCAGCGTGCCGTCCATGAGCTCCGGCGCCGCGCCGTCATGCTGCTGCATGTAAAGGTGGTAACCCAGGCCCGTCGGCACGAGCGCGGCGACCACCACCGCGATCACCACCGGCCGACGCCACGTGACGATCCCCAGCGCCACCCCGAAGGCCACGCCGGCCGGCACGAGCAGCGGCAGGGCAAACCGACTCTGCACGTGCGTCGCGCCCAGCCAGAAGGCCAGTTGAATTGCCGCGATCGCGACGAGCGTCAGGCTCAGGCGCCGCGTGCGGGGCGTCATGATGCCCCCGACCAGCGCGACCGCGGCGACCGGCATGACGACGTAGCCGAACTGGTCATGACCCAGCCATGCCGACCACACCCGTCCGAGCCGCGCGCCGAGGCCCAGGCTGTCCAGCCCGGGCGAGTGGGCGGCGTTCCAGCGGGCGACCTGTTCCGCGGTCCAGTGGGCGCTGCCCAACACGTCGGCCAGCATGGGAAACACCGGGTTGCCGGTCCACACGACGTTGCGTGCCATGAACAAACCCAACGGGACCGCCGCGGCGATGACGAACGCGCCCACCGCGCGCCGGTGTTGGCCGGTCAGTAACAGCGCCACGCCCACCGGCAGGGCGAACATGCCCAGGGCGGTGAGCTTGACCAGCATCGCCAGGCCGCAGAGCAACCCCGTCGCGGCGCCGCGTTTGACCGGCGACAGCGCACCCGGATCGATCGCCACCGCCAGGCCCGCGGCGCCCAGCGCCATCATCGCCTGCTCGTTGTATGCCAGGGACCCGGTCACCGCGACCCACGGTGTGGCCAGGTACAGCGCCCCGGCCGCCGGCCCGGCCAGCACCGCCACGCGCTCGGACCGCTCGCCGGCCAGGTCCCGCTTGTCGATCTGGCGACTGACCATCTGGGCGATCACCGCCGCGGTCAGCAGCGCCATGCCCGCGTGCATGAACTGGCAGGCGATGGCCGCTTCGATCATCGTCCCGCCGCGCAGGTGGCCCAGGAACAGGTACACGCTTTCGAACCCGTTGGGCAGGAAGCTGTAGACGTTGTGCTCATAGCCCTGGATCGCGCCGCCGGCCATCCATTCCCCGGGCAGTTGCAGGTGGTAGCTCAGCGCGTCGTAGCCGTTGAACTCGGTCGGCTGCCACAGCGCGCCCGGGGCGAGGGCGGCGGCGACGACAACCAGCGCGACCGCGGGCATGGCGACGATCGCCGGCCACGGCGCGGTGCGCGGCAGCTCGAACCGTCGCTTGAGCTGCGGCACCCACAACCCCCAGCCGACCACCACGATCACCCACGCCGTCCAACCGTTCAGCCAGCCGGCCCAGCCGAGCAGCCACGCCATGAGCATGACCGCGCCCACGCCCATCGCCATCTGCACCGCCGCCCATTGGCGCTGGTCGTCGAACAGCGCGCGGCGAATGCGGTAGCCGTAGCCTGCGCACGCGGCGAGCGTGCACAACACGAACGCCCCTTCCATGACGATCACCGCCAGCAGCGTCATCGCGCGCCCGGGGGCGGGAACGAGACCCTGGCTGAGCAGGATCATGCAGGCGACGAGCACGACGACCGCCGCGACGAGCACGTGCCGTCGTTTGACCGGCGGTTCGACGTCGGCGGCGGGTGTGGGGTCGAGTCGGGTCACGGGCCGGGGTTTCCAGGGTTTCCGGGGGCGGGGGGTGAGGACTGTTGCGCGTCGGGGCGGGTCGATTCGGGCAACGTCAGGTCTTCGTCATCGAGTTCGAACAATCGCCTCAGGGCCGTGGCGTACAGCGCCGCCTGCCGCGAGTCCCCGCCGAGCTGCGACAGCGGCGCGTGCAGGATACGGTTGACCAGGCGTTGCGTGTGTTCGGTGACGAGTCGTTCGTAGTCGTCGCTGTCGGCGGTGAGGAGCTTGTTGACGGTGCGCTGGTTCTGTTCATCACCGAGCCGATGCAGTTGCCGGCGAAGGCGCCGGACCAGGTCGCTCAGGTCGCCCTGTTGCACGAGGGCGTAGCATTCGCCGACCGCCTGTTCGACGATCGACTCGGCTTCGCTGAGGGTGGTGGCGGTGGCCTGGTTCTGCTGGGCGACGGCCCGCTGCATCGCGTCCATGTCGAACAGGTACACGTTGGCCAGATCGCCGACCGCTTCCTCAACGTCGCGCGGCACCGCCAGGTCCAGCACGAACATCGGCCGATACTGCCGCCGCCGCAGGATCCGCTTGAACTGCCGCGTCGTGAGGATCGGCTCGCTCGCCGCGGTGGCGGTGATGACGACGTCGGCCTGAACCAGTTGCCTGTCAAGGTCGTCAAACGTCGCGACTTCCCCGCGGAATCGCTCGGCGAGGCGCGCCGCCGCCCCGGGCGACCGGTTGCACAACACCAGCCGCCCGGGGCGCAGGTCGGCGAAGTGTTGCGCGGTCAGTTTCATCGTCTCACCCGCGCCGATCGCCAGCACGGTCTTGTCGTGCATCGACTCGAACAGGTGCCGGGCGAACTGCACGGCGGCGGCGGCGACGCTGCGCCGCATCGTGCCCAGCTCCGTGCGGCTTCGGATCCGCTTGCCCACGCCCAACGCCAGTTGGAACATGCGATGGACCGTGCGCCCGGCCGTCTCGGCGCGCTGGGTCGCGTCGTAGGCCTGCCTCACCTGCCCGAGAATCTGGTCCTCGCCGAGCACCATCGAGTCCAGCCCCCCGGCCACGCGGAACAGGTGCCGAATCGCCCGCTCGTTGTCGTAGTGGTAAAGCACCTCGCCCAATTCCTGCGGCTCGATGCGGTGGCGATGGGCCAGGTATTCGACAAGCTGCTCGATGCGCGGGTGGCCGTGCAGGGGACGGGCCACGTACACCTCGGTGCGATTGCAGGTGCTCAGCACCGCAACCTCCGCCTGCGGATAGCGCGTGCGCAGGTCGGCAAGGATGTCGTCGATGGCGTTCGGCCCCAGGGCCAGCCGTTCGCGCAACGCCACGCCGGCGGTTCGATGCGAGATGCCCACGCACACGATGTGCATTCAGTCGCTTCCTTGTCCTTCGATGGTCGAGCTGTCGGACCCGGTGAGCGGTGTTCCATCGTAGCTTGCGCAGCCGCCGGCCGACAACGCCGCGGCCAGCACGACCCATAACACGACAAACCCGAGGATGCTGACGGCGGCGGCGGGGCGGCCGCGCAAGCGGGGCAACAGCCGCGCGTGCATCACCAGGCCCAGCGCGATCCACGCCGCCGCCGCGCCCCAGACCTTGGGGCTGGCCCACCACGCCGGGCCGAGGTTGCTCGTCGCGGTCGTCGCCTGCACGACGCCCAGCCCCAGCGACAGCGTCAGCAGCACGAACCCGGCGATCGCCCAGTTCATGAAGTTGGCTTCGACGGTTTCGAGTCTGGCCATGCGGCCGAGCAGGCGGATGCCGCGGGCCGGGTCGTCGCGCCGCCTCAGTTGCCGCCGCACGACCAGGTACATCGCCCCGCCGGCCGCGGCCAGGCCCGTCGCCGCCACGCTCAGGTACACGATGACGATGTGCACCGCGCCCCACGTGCCCGTCGGATCGAACCGGCTGCTGTCGAACGACCACCAGCTCGCGCACACCGCCCACAGCAGCGCGATCGTCACGATCGGCAGGCTGAACACGTCCAACCCGCGCATGCGCCCGACGGTCAGCAGGTACCCGATCGCCAGTCCGAGCAGGCCGACCAGCAGCAGCAGCCCGTCGACATGCGTGCTCAGCGGTCGCCAACTGTCGTCGTGAATCGTCGCGGCGCGATAGACCAGCAGGCCGGCGGCGATGAGCGTGATTAGCCAGATGCCGGTTCGCACCCATCGATTGCCCGGGGCCTGGTCGGCGCGCCAGCCGCGCCAGGCGGCGACCGTCGCCGCGCCGGCCAGCAGCGTGGCGAGAATCAGTCCGCCGGTCGTGATCCAGTCGTTGGGCATGGGCTAAGCCTGCTCCGCCTCACGCAGCAATCGCTCGCACCGCCCCCGGAAGGTTTCGGGCGATGCGCGAAACGCGCGCCGGGCCTCCTCGTCGACCATGGCCAGCAGGACCTTGCGGCGTTGGACCGGGTCGCCGATCCGCTTCGCCTTTTCGCGATAAGACGCCGCCGCATCAAGCAGTTCGGGCCACGCCGGGTCCATCGACTCGATCGCATCGTCAGCGATCTTCGCCGCCGCCGCCGCGCTGATCCCGTCGGTGGTCGCCGCCAGCGTGATCGGCCCGCAACGCCGATGCGCCATCACCGCAAGGTCCCCCTTGTCCGGGTCGTCGGTGCGGTTGGTCAGGACGCCGGCTTCCGCCGCGTCGGCGGCCACGCGGTCGTTGACCGCCGCGTCGTCCGTGGCGATGACGACGAGCATCGCCCCGTCAAGGTCGCCTTGCACGTAGCCGCGGCGTTCGATCGTGACGCACAGCCCGGCCAGCGCCTCGTCGACCTCGGGCGCGACGACCGTAACCCGGGCCCCGGCTTCCAGCAGGCTCTCCGCCCGCCGCACCGCGACGGAACCGCCGCCCACGATCACCACGCGGCGACCCGCTACCTTCAACATCACCGGCCAATCCGACATGCCGTTATCATACCCCCGGAAGGTATTTCGTCCCGCATCCTGCAAAGCAACCACCCATGATCGATCTGAAAAGCTTACGTGACGATTCCGACCGTTACCGCAAGGGCGCGGCGGACAAGGGCCATGACCCGGCGCTGGTCGACCGGCTGCTCGAAGTCGACGCCCGCCGGCGGGATCTGCTGACCCGAACCCAGGAGCTGACCGCGGAAAAAAACCGCATCGGCAAGCAGATCGGCCAGCTCGCCGGGAAACTCAAGAAAGCCGACGGCGATGAGAAGGCGGCCCTACAGGCCGAGATGAAAGAGCTGCAGGCCCGGCCGAACGCGATCAAAGGCGAAGAGGCGAAGCTCGAAGCGGAACTGGAGCCGATCGATGCCCAGGTGAATGAACTGTTGTTGCTCATTCCCCAGCCGGCCGACCCGGATGTGCCCGAGGGCAAGAGCGAAGCCGACAACGTCGAGCAGCGCCGGTGGAATCCCGAGGGTTGGGACTCCCGGAAATCGTTTGAAGACAACAAGGGGTTCGCGCCGCGGTCGCACATCGACCTGATGACCGAACTGGGCATGGTCGACTTCGAGCGTGGGGTGAAGATCGCCGGCTCGCGCAGTTACATCCTCACCAACGCGGGCATGCTGCTCCACCAGGCGGTCCTGCGTTTGGCCTTCGACTTCATGGTGCATGAGAACGGCTTTACGCCGATGAGCGTGGCCGACCTCGTGCGCCATCACATGATGGTCGGCACGGGCTTCTTCCCGCACGGCCGCGACCAGGTCTACGACATCGCCAACCCGACCAGCGACGAAGGCCTCGCCCTGACCGGCACGGGTGAGGTCGGGCTGATGGGCGTGCATGCCGACGAGATTCTCGATGGGCGGAGCCTGCCGCGGTGTTACACGACGATGAGCACCTGTTTCCGCCGCGAGGCCGGGGCCGCGGGCAAGGACACCGCCGGGTTGTACCGCATCCACCAGTTCGACAAG
>CAYYPN010000064.1:0-11353 GCA_964473545.1 uncultured Planctomycetaceae bacterium | reverse complement strand
CGTGGTGGGGCGTGACCCGTCGGCGGCGGCCCCCCGTGTATTCACGGGGGGCTAAATGTATAATGGGGAATTATGTCCGGGACGTTGGCCACGATGATCACCATGACGACGTATGGGTCGTGGCTGCGCGGGGATGCTCGGGGGTGGGTCGAGGACGGGGTGATTTATCCGGCCGATCCGCCGCTCGAAGACGCCGACCGGGCTCGCATGAAACACGCAGCGTTTCGATTCGCGCCCGACCAACTCCCGGCCATCGGGCAATGGATCGGCGACGCGCTGGTCGAACGTCTGGATCAACCCATCTACGCCATGACCGTGCAGACGTGGCATGTTCACGTGGTGGTCGGCCCGACGCCGATTCGCCTGGCGCGGATCGCCAAATGCGCCAAGGACGCGGTGCGGTGGGGGCTGCGTCCGGGCCGGCCGATCTGGGCGGAAGGTTACGACCAACGTTTTTGTTTCGACGCGGCATCGGCGGCCGGTCGGATCGGTTACGTCGCGAAGCACAATTTGCGGACGGGTTGGCCCGCGCGGCCGTGGGCGTTCATCGTCGACCCCATTTAGCCCCGGGTGAACACACCCGGGGCCGCACGCGGTGGGCGGTGGATGGTGCGTCGTGATGATGGGCGGTGGTCGGCGGCGCGGCGGGGTCGATGGGCGGTGGTGGCGGCGCGTGGTGGGGCGTGACCCGTCGGCGGCGGCCCCCCGTGTATTCACGGGGGGCTAAGTGGGCGGTGCAATACGGCGGGGGTTGGGGGCGTCTATCCGGTGAGCGGCATATACTGCCATGCCACGTCGGGAGCCGTTGATGGCCAGTGCTTCGTTACAGCCGATCCGGGCGGATCGCTTCGGTTACGACCAGGCGCGGCATCTTTTGAACCGGGCGGGGTTCGGGGGGACGGGCCAGCAGATTCAAGCGCTGGCGAGCCTCGGTTGCGCCGAGGCGGTCGACCACATCGTCGACTACGAAAAAACGCCCATGGACAACCTACCGGTGTCGGGGCCGGGGGCGGGTCCTGAAATTGATCCGGACGTGATGCGTCCGCGGAGCGAGTCCGAGCGGCGTGAGCTGCGCGAGGCGCGTCGTCGGCGTGACGAGTCGGTGCTGGCGCGGTACCAGGCGATGCGGATGCAGGCGCAGGCCCGCGATCGGCGGCAACTGCTCACGTTGCAGCAATGGTGGCTGGACCGCATGATCCGCACGCCCGGCCCGCTGGAGGAGAAGCTGACGCTGTTGTGGCACGATCATTTCGCCACCCACTACCGCGGGTGCGAAGATGCGTACCTGCTGTACAGGCAGAACGAGCTGTTCCGGGGGCGGGCGACGGACTTCGCGGCGCTGGTGCGGGGGATCGTGCGCGACCCGGCGATGCTGGTGTTCCTCAACAACGACCGCAACCACAAGGCCCGGCCCAACGAGAACCTGGCGCGGGAGTTGATGGAGCTGTTCACGCTGGGCGAGGGCAACTACACCGAGCAGGACATCAAGCAGGGCGCCCGCGCCCTGACCGGGTACACTCGGCGGGACAACGACTTTTACTTTGCGCGTTACCGGCACGACGATTCGACCAAGCAGATCTTCGGCCGGCGCGGCGCGTTCGATGGCGACGACCTGGCGAAGCTGTGTCTGGGTCAGCGGGCGTGCGCCGAGTACCTCGCGTTCAAGCTGTACGGTCATTTCGTGGCGGACGTGACGAACCCGGCCGAGGCCGACGAGGCACAGCGCCGGGTCATCACGCAACTGGCCGGTCGGCTGCGGCAGCACCGTTACCAGTTGAAGCCGGTGTTAAAGGAGCTGTTCCGGAGCGAGCATTTTTACGATGGTTCGGTGGTGGGGTCGAAGATCAAGTCGCCGGTGGAGTTGACGGTGGGGCTGGTGCGGACGTTGCAGACGCCGCGGCGGGACGCGAGTTTGTTGCTGGACGCGATGGCGATGATGGGTCAGGAGCTTTTCAACCCGCCGAACGTGTCGGGCTTCGCGACCGGCCGGGCGTGGATCAACACGTCGACGCTGTTCATCCGCCAGAACCTGGCGACGTACCTGATCACGGGGCGGCGGCCCACGGGCGACGACTGGACGCGCGACGACATCGACTACGACCCCCGGAAGCTGGTGGAACACCTGCCGCGGCAAAGTCCCGAAGCGGTGGTCGATGCGCTGATGGGGTTGCTGTTGAGCGATCCGGCGGTCGAGCGGCGCGAGCGGTTGTTGAAGTTTTCAGCCGCCCACGGCAACCGCATCACGCCGGACACGCTGACGGCGATGCTGTGCCTGATCACCGCGATGCCCGAATACCAACTGTGTTGAAGCCAACAGGCGTGTCGGCTTCAGCCGACATGCGACGACGAGGAATGACGTGATGAACGAAACCGCCTTCACCCGCCGCCTGTTCATGCAGCGGTCGTTGACGATGGTGTCGACGTGCGCGACGTTGCCGCTGTTCATTCAACGGTCGGCGTTCGGGATCGACAACCCGTTTGAATACCGCGCGACGAGCAGTCGGCCCGGGGTGCCGGAGGACCGGGTGCTGGTGGTGGTTCAGCTCGGCGGGGGCAACGACGGATTGAACACGGTCGTGCCTTACGGGATGCGTGCGTATTACGACGCCCGGCCGCAACTGGCGGTGGGCGCCGACGACGCGTTGAAGTTCGCCGACGGCAAGGTCGACGGCATCGGTCTGCATCCGTCGCTGGCGCCGCTGATGGATCTGTACGACGACGGGGCGCTGGCGTTGTACCAGGGCGTGGGGTATCCGAACCCCAACCGGTCGCACTTCAAGAGCATGGACATCTGGCACACGGCCAACCCGGCCGGCGACGGTCAGGGGTCGGGTTGGATCGGGCGATACTTCGACCACGCGTGCGCCGGCGAGCCCGAGCCGAACCTGTCGGTCAGCGTGGGCCAGCGGGCGCCGTTGGCGATGCAGGGGTCGAAGGTGCAGCCGATCGCGTTCGAGGATGCGAACCTGTTCAAGTGGTCGGGTGCGGCGTTGCATCCGGACGTGGCGGCGGAATACGATCGGCTCAACCGTGCCGGCGTCAGTGCGGGGGTCGGCGAAGAAACCCCGGCGGGTTTTCTGATGCGGACGGCGCTGGACGCGCAGGTGTCGAGCGAGAAGATCCGCGCCGCGACCCGCGCGCGCAGCGAGGTGTCGTACCCCGGCACATCGCTGGGCCGATCGTTGCGGATGGTGGCGCAGATGATTCGGCACGGGCTGGGGACGCGGGTGTATTACACCGACATGGGCGGGTTCGACACGCACGCCGGCCAGTCGTTCCGGCACGGGCAACTGCTGGGTCAGTTCGCCGGCGCGGTCAAGGCGTTTTACGACGACCTGTCGGCCCAGGGCAACGCGGCGCGCGTGGTGGTGATGACGTTCAGCGAGTTCGGGCGGCGGGTGAAGCAGAACGCGTCGGGGGGGACCGACCACGGCACGGCGGCCCCGATGTTCATCGTGGGCAAAGACATCAGGCCGGGCGTGTTCGGCGGGCATCCGTCCCTGACGAAGCTCGACGACAACGGCGACCTGGTCTACGGCATCGACTTCCGCAGCGTGTACGCGTCGGTGCTGGAGCAGTGGATGGGCGCGGATGCGGATGCGATTCTGGGCGAGAGATTCGCGCGCGTGCCGCTGATGGGCTCGTGAACGGACAGCCGCCGGCAGCCGGCTGTTCGCGTTACGGCCGGCAGTAACGAGCCTGTTTGCCGTCGTCGCAGCGGAGGCGTTCCTGGAGTTCCATGGATTTTTCGGGGTCTTCGGCGGGCCACCAGTTTTCGCCGTCGAAGCTGTAGAGGACGCCGCCGTCGTAGAGTTCGGCCATCTCGTACATCATTTCCGCGTCTTCGCCGGCGGTCCGGGCTTTTTCGAGCGCGGCCTTGGCCTCGTCGGTGTACTTGTCGTAGAAGGCGACGAAGCGTTCGTCCTTGTCGTCGCAATCGCCGCAACTGAACATGTGGGCGCGGACGGCGGGGTTGCCGTCGGGGCTGGTGACCGGCGGGTCCTGGTCGCGCTCGCCGACGTAGAGGGTCTGGGTCACCGTGTCGTAGTACCAGGCTTCGTTGGAGATGTTGCCGGGCCTGCGGCTGTCGCATCGCATGACGATGTACAACCCGCAGACCGCGATCACCACCACCGCGAAGATCATCACGAGGTTCTGATTCTCGTTGAGCTTCTGGCGAAGGTTGAAATCCTGCAGACGTTCCTTGATGTCCTGCATGTCGGCCACGTGTGAGCCCCTTTCCCTGGCAAATGGACGTGCGGTGAATACTCGACAATCCGCCCCTGGAAGTGTCCCCGGACATATCCCCGGAATGGCCTCAACCTGCGCCGCTGCCGATACGTTTGCGGATCGGGCGCGTGGTTTGTTCGCCGATGAATCGGGCCGCGTGATCCTCGAAAGGGCGCGGGTCCGCGGCGAAGCTGGATATGAATCTAACGTTTCGACCCGCCCGCCGCAACGGTCAAGTCGGGAACACGCCGAGGCTTAGATGTCGTCCTCGTTTTCTTCGGCGTCTATATCCGGGCGGTCGATCACGCCATCGGCGGGGTTGATCTTGGCCGACCAGAGGGCGATGTTGGTCATCAACCTGCTGGCCGATTCGCTGTCGTAACCGAACACGCCCCAGACCGGCTGGCCGAGCATGCCCTCGGTGATGTCTTCGGCACTGATGATGATGCGGGGCTGGTTGTCGATGAACATGGCCTGGAGGCTGGGGCGGTTGGCTGCGCCCAGGCGTTGTTTATAGAACATGCGGTAGTCGATTCGGGTGCAGTCGTATCCGCCGGTGTCGTCGCCGGTGAGGATGGGGCTGGCGCCGTCGACGCGTCGGAGGCGCTGTTCGGGCCAGGCCTGATTGAGCATGCGGGTGACGCTGGAGGTGAAGGCGGTGCGGCCGCCGGCGGCTTCGAAGACGAGCACGCCGCCGTCGTTGACGTACTGTTTGATCGCGGCGATCTCGTCGGGGGTGAACGAGGCGGCGTCGGTGCCGACGACGTGGACCATGGACATGTTGGCGTCGGCGAGTTGGGCGAGGTCGAACTCGTGGGTGATGAGGGTGGCTTTTTCGTTGTTGGCCGCGTGCACGTCCAGCCGGTGCCACGCCAGCGGTTCGGGGTTCCAGTTGCCCGCGTAGCGGGCGCGACCGACGTGGACGGGCCGGCCGCCGGCGCCGGTTTTTTCGGTGATGTGTCGATCGAGTCGTGCGCGCGGCTTGGTGCGTTCGATGGCGTATTGGAACAGGTTGGCCATGAGCTTCCAGCTATCGAGGTCGCGGGTGTTGCGCGACTGCCAGTCCGCCGCGGCGTCGCCGGGCAGTTCGACCACGAGGTGGCGGACGCCGTTGTGGAGCGAGCGCACGTTCATGTTCGACAGGTGGTAGACGATGTCGAAGACCGGGTCGTCGCGTTCGACGGTCTGGAACTCGTAGGGATACATTTCGGCGAAGAGTTCTTCGAGGCTCTGGGTGAACCCGCGGTTGCGGCCGTCGGCGTTGACCACGAGCATGCCGCCGAGGTCGATGTAGCGTTTGAGGCGGGCCTTTTCGTCGTCGGTGAGTGAGAGCGGCTCGTGGGAGGCCAGGTAAAGCATGGGCGCTTCGAGCCATTCTTCGGGCGTGCCCTGTCCGATGCCGACGACCTGCCAGTTCATGGCGATTTCGAACTGGTCGCTGACCCACTTGTTGAGGTTGGCCAGGTCGTTGGGGCGGTTGTTCCAGGGCTGTTCATCGAAGGCGAGCTTGTTGGCGAAGACGGGGACGCGGCCTCGGGAGAGGAAGACCAGGGCGAAGGCGGTGTTGACGTTGCCGTGTCCGCCGGGGATGGCGCCGCCGTCGCGTTGGCTGCGGAGGAAGGCGTGGGCGCCGGAGCGGTACCAGTCGCGGCCGTTGAAGTATTTCCAACCCGAGGCCAGCGCCACACGTTCGACACCGACCATGTTGTAGCCGCCGGTGGAGGGTCGGTAGTTGCTGTTCATGAAATCCAGGCCACGGAGGATGGACTGGTAGACGGGGTGGCGTTCGGTGACGCCGGGGCGTTGGAAGTCGCCGGCATGGAGGTAGTCGAGGGTGATGTAGAGGCAGGCGAGACCGGCGGCGGTCATCTGGAGGTTGCTCTTATCGCCGCCGCGGTAGCTCCATCCGCCGTCGGTGGCGCTTTGCTGGCCGAGGAAGTGGTCTTCCAGTCGTTTCCAGTAGCCGGCGGGGACGGGATAGCCGCGCTTGGCGCACTCCCAGGCGCCCAGGGCGCCGTACTGCGTGCAGGAGTGGTCCCAGTCATTATCGCCGAGGGTGTAGCGGTAGGCCCCGCGTTTGTTCTGGCCGTTGACCAGCTTGTAGCCGTCCTGTTCCAGCGCCTGGAAGAAGTTGATCTCGCTGGAGCGGTCGGGCAGCTTCGGCCAGACGTGCGCCCGCAGGCCCACGGCATACGTGCCCTCGGTCTCGGCCTCGGCGAGAAAACGCAACGCATTCTGCAAACGCGGGTTGCCCTGCCATTCCTCACCGGCCGACAGCAGCGCGTAGACGATCAGCGAGCTGCGCCCGGCGTACTGCTTCAGGTCGTGGCCGTCGGCGGCGGCCTTGTCCTTCGCGTCCCAGTGACCCCACGCTTCAAGCTCGCCGTAGAGGTAGTCCACGGCATCGCGCATCGCCTGCTGCACCGCCTGGTCGGTCACGTCGTCCTGGGCTTGAACCGGCGCCGCCGCCGCCACGCACCACACCCCCGCCAACGCCAGGGCCACCCACATGTTCCGCTTCATGGCAATACCTCCAGGCCCCGGTACGCATTCGGGCCTCGCGTTCGCACCGGGCTACGGCCGAACCATGTACATCAGCTTCGGCGCGCCCAGCTCCATCAATATTCGACGGACCTGCTCGCCGGACAGTTCATTCAGATTCAACGTCACCCCGCCCGGGCCCGAGCCCGGCCCGCGCACGCCCAGTTGCTCCAGCAGCGACCGCGGGCGGTGGTACTCGACCACCATCGGGTTGGACGCGGTGACCTTGCCCCGGTCGCGCGCCTCGGCGATCGCATCCTCCAGGTAACCGATCGCGTCGATCAGGTTCAGCGTCTTCGCCTCGTCGGCGAGAAAGATGCTGCCCGTGGTCGCCCGGGCCAGGTCCTGCTCGCTCATCCGATCGCCGCGGCCCATGGCCACGACATCGTGAAACCGCTGATACGACGCATCGAGGAACCTGCGCCAGACCTTAAAGTCCTCTTCGTTCCACTCGCGGAAGACGTTGTTGCCTTCGAGCTTGTTGGGTGAGCCGTCGGCTTCGATCCAACGCTCGGTCACGCCGATCTTGTCGATCAGCTTTTCGTAAGTGAACAGCGGCGCGTACACGCCGATCGACCCGGTGATGCAGGTCGGCTGGGCGTAGATGTAGTCGGCCATGGCCGAGACGTACACCCCGCCGCTGGCGGACATCGCGCCGTAGCTGGCGACGATCGGCTTGCCGGCCTCGTCGCGGAAGCGGGTCAGGTGATGGTGGATTTCTTCGCTGGCGCCCGCCCCGCCGCCGGGCGAGTCGACCCGCAGCACGACCGCCGCGACGCGCTCGTCGTTGCCGATCGCCTTCAGCGCCGCCCGGATGAACTCGGCGGTGTCGCTGTCGATCATGCCTTCAATGGGAATGATGGCGACGATCTGTTCGCCGTCGCCGGTTTCGTAGACGGTCGTGGCCACGCCGGTGTTGGTTCCGCCGAAGACCGCGATCATCGCGCCGTAGTAGCCGACCGCGATGAAGAACAGCGCCACGCCGATGGCGGTGATGCCCTTGGCGAGGATCCAGAAGACGCCGCGCTTGGGTTGGGGCGCCGCCTGCGGAGCGTAGCCGTACATCGGCGGCGGGGGCGGCGGCGGCGGTTGGAACACGCCCTGCGTGTCGATCGGGCCCTGGCCGGAGTCGGGCGGCCCGGTGGAACTGGACGAGTCGTTGGGTTGATTCATGCCCGAAGGTCCCTGTGGTTGGTCAGCGGGTATTGCGGGGGGCCGGGTCATTGTAACCGCATTCAAACCGCCCGGCCAAAACCATTTGCGTCAACGCGGACCGATACCCGGCCCTTCGCTACGCTCAGGGACCGGCTTGGCCTATCATGGCGGACTTCCAGCATCGGAGCACGACCTTGGCCTGTCATCTGCACATCGACCCGTTCGCGGGCATCGCCGGCGATATGTGCCTCGGCTCGCTGATCGATCTGGGCGCGCCGCTCGACGCGATCGTTCACGCCCTGGCCCCCCTGAACATCCACCCGACCCCCCGCCTGCAAACCGCCGAAACGACCCGCCACGGCATCCGCGGCCTCGACCTCACAGTCCACACCGATCACCACGACCACGATCATGGCCATGGGCATCATCATTCCGGGGGTCATGATTCCGGGGGCGGGGGTCATGTGACGCCCGGCGACATCCTGGCGATGATCGATCAGCTCGACGTGCCCGAGCGCGCCGCCGTCCGCGCCCGCCGCATCGTCACCATCCTCGGCGAGGCCGAAGCCCACGTGCACGGCACGACCCTCGACAAGGTCCACTTCCACGAAGTCGGGGCCGTCGACTCGATCGTCGACATGCTCGGCACGGCGATCGCGCTGGAACTGCTCGACGTGGCGACGGTGTCGTGCGGCCCCCTGCCGATCGGGTCGGGATTCGTCAAATGCGCGCATGGGACGATGCCCCTGCCGGCCCCGGCGACGGCGGCGATCCTGGCCGAGCATCGCATCCCCCAGCGCGGCGTCGATCGCACGCTCGAAACCGTCACCCCGACCGGCGCGGCCATCGTCGCCGCGGTCGTCAACGCGTTCGGACCGCTCCCGCCGATGAACGTCCAACGACTCGGCTACGGCGCCGGCGACCGCGACGACCCGCAACTGCCCAACCTCCTGCGCACCTGCCTCGGCGAACGCATCCCCGCCGAAGCCACGCCAGGCCGGACCTGAGTCCCACCGGGACGAAGGTCCGGGTTCTTCGATGACGATGACGACTACGATGACGAGTGCGAGTAGATAAGCCCCATGCCCTCCAGGATCACCAGCCCATCCAACCCCCGGGTCAAGACGCTGGCCAGGCTCCAGCGCCAGTCGTCGCTGCGGCGTGAGGCCGGGGCGTTCTGCATCGAGACGCAGCGCGAACTTTCGCGGGCGTTGGCCGGCGGGTTCGAGGTCAACGAGGTGTACGCCCTGACCGATTCGGTGCCCCCGGAATTGTCGAAGGGGACGCAGGTGATCGAAGTGTCACCGGCGGTGCTGGACAAGATCACCTACCGCGAAAATCCGGAGGGGTTCGTGGCGGTGATGGCCGATCGGCGGGCGACGCTGGACGCGCTGGACATCGCGTCGCCGGAGTTGATCCTCGTGGCCTCGGGCCTGGAGAAGCCGGGCAACCTCGGGGCGATCATGCGGTCGGCCGATCTGGTCGGGGCCTCGGCCTTGTTCATCGATGTGCCCCCGGAAAGGGTGGACCTGTTCAACCCGAACGTGATCCGTGCGAGCACCGGCGCGGTGTTTTCGCTGCCGATCGTCTGCGCGCCCCCGGAAGAATTGAACGACTGGTTGACGGGGCGCGGGGTGCTGAAGCTGGCGGCGACGCCGGAGGCGGTGATGAGCTACACGATGCTGCACCTGCGGGGGGCGGTGGCGTGGATCGTCGGGTCCGAGGCCGAGGGTCTGGGCGCGTTCTGGCGCGAGCATGCGGATCTGGCCGTATCGATCCCGACCCCCGGCAGCGCATCCGGGGGCGGGGGCGGGGCGGCGGACAGTTTGAACGTCGCTCAATGCGCCACGGTGCTGCTGTTCGAAACCGCCCGCCAACGACGGGGCTAAGCCGCTGGCTACGGTTGAAGCAGTTCAAGAACCTGCACGAGATATCTTGTCGGCAGATAGCCTCGAATCGCCTGTACATCGCTTGGTCTTATTGAGACTACCCAGTCAGGCACAGCCCAGCTTTGCCGTCGCAGTTGGGTAGCTGGATGTCCCATCCTTGCCCAAGGCAGCGCGACACATCGCTCGCGTTGGGACGGCAGAACGGACGAACTGATTGCCACTGCGGCGACGGGAGAATCCAGCACGATATCCTGATCGGCGGTCACAATGACCAGGGGACGAACCTTTGGTTCACCGCGCGGCGGTTGGACCAATGCAGTCACGATGCTGCCTTGCCGGATGGATGCCGCTGTTGCCGTTGCGCCCCCCGTCTATTCTGGTGCCGTGAATGGGTCTGTCGTATCCTCGAACCATTGTTGCGGCGGTTTGCGTGTTTCCGCCAAGCGGATCAAGTCTGCGCCCGCCACGGACAGGCTGAGCACATTTTGCTTGAGTTGAGTGGGGCTGGACTGGGTTGGGGCGACGTAAATCCACTCCAGTCGCTCTGATCCAG
The DNA here is from genome assembly GCA_964473545.1 of uncultured Planctomycetaceae bacterium. Taxonomy (GTDB): domain Bacteria; phylum Planctomycetota; class Phycisphaerae; order Phycisphaerales; family Zrk34; genus CAYWKS01. Next base: position 985 of record CAYYPN010000064.1, on the reverse strand, counting down.
TCGTGTGCGTGACAGGACCGGAGGTAACGAAGCGTCCCAGGTCAACAGGCCGTTCAGGCGTCGCTTGCGACATCACTACGTTCCTCAACAAAGAAGGGCCGTTGCTGAATGATCTCACCGTTCGCCACGATCTGAACCCAGTATTTCCCAGCAGCATGAAACGGGGTGCCATGCAGCTCCAGATGCACATCACTGATCGCCAGCGGATCCGATATCGTCATCCGTCCTCCCCCGTCAAAGATGCGTTGTCCGGATGCTTCATGCTCAACTTGGACTCGCAGGTCAAACTCGCCTCGGCCCTCGGTCAGGGAGAAGAACACGGTCATGCGCGGGTGCTGAAAGGGAAGCCCCGCAGTGTGCAGCGTATTGAAGATGCCGACCAGTATAACCTTTTGTGTTCGCTCATCCCGATACGCATCGTCGCACAGTACCAGAGAAATGCACGTGGGCAGTTCAGTCACGCTCATGGCTGCTCCGGACGTGGGCATGTGGTGTCGTCGCCGAACTCTACCTATTATAGCATAGCACGCGACGGCTGATGTGGCTGTCGCGGCTGTATTATTGCCATGATCGATCTGCATGACATTGCGATGAAGGTCGAGGCCGGCGAGCGGTTGACGCTTGACGATGCCCGGGTGCTGGCGGCGAGCGAGGACGTCTGGACGATCGGCCGCATGGCCGACCGCGTGCGCCGGCGGTTGCATGGTGACGTGACCTACTACAACGTCAACCGCCACTTCAACTACTCCAACGTGTGTGCGTTGAGCTGCACGTTCTGCGACTTCCACCGCAAGCGGGGCGATGGCGGGGCGTACGAGTTCAGCCTCGACGATGCCCGCGAGCAGGCGCGGCTGGCCAAGGACGCCGGGGCGACGGAGCTGCACATCGTCGGCGGGCTGCACCCGTACCTGCCGTTCAGCTACTACACCGAGATGCTCGCGGCGATCCGCGAGGCCGCCCCGACGCTGCACATCAAGGCCTTCAC
>CAYYPN010000063.1:11020-11362 GCA_964473545.1 uncultured Planctomycetaceae bacterium | reverse complement strand
CGTACGACAGCTACATCAACTTCATGAACGTGCTGGACAACCTGCGCAGCCGCGCCCGCGTGTGACCGCACCCCCAACTGCGCCAGGGCCGCGTCAAGCGCTGTTATGCAATGGAAATAGCCGGGAGCAAACCTGCTCCCGGACGCGCTTGTATGCGCCGAACGTCACGTTGATCGTCTTCCAACCGTCCGGCAGCAGGTTTGCTGCCGGCTATTCGATGCTTCAGCGGCTCGCGGCTTTGCCGATGAAGAACCCGACGATGCCGCAGATCACCGTCCCCGCCGCCAGCCCGCCGATCCAGACCATCATGTTGTCGGCGATGGTGACGGCGAGGCTGGGCAC
>CAYYPN010000063.1:0-11010 GCA_964473545.1 uncultured Planctomycetaceae bacterium | reverse complement strand
GCCGGCCATGCTGCCGGCGACGACCAGCAGGCAGATCACCAGCGCCGCGATGGCGCCGAGCAGCAGCCCCGCGCTCATGCCGCTGCCCGCCGGATCGCTGGGCTCGGCATACGCCACGGTCATCGGCATCGTCTCGCTGGGCGCGCCACCTTCGACGTCGGCCAGGGCGCTGGGGCCGGAGTCGGCGCCGCCGGCGGCATCGAAGATGCCCTCGAACCCGCTGCCGCCGCTGCCCTGTACCTTCGCGTCCGATCCGCCGGCCGGATAAATCTCTTCCAGCAACTCCGCGCCCAGCGACGTGTCGTCGCTCTCTCGCGTCAGGTCCAGCAGGCCCGAACCCGAGCCGACCGATTCCAACGCCAGCTCGTCTTCGTCGCTGTCGAAGCTGTCGCTGACGACGGTCTGGGCCATCGGATCGGCGGTGTCGACTTCGTCGGCCTCGAAGACGCTGATGCCCGTCGCCGAGCGGCTCGTGGCCTCGTCCTGCGGCTTGTCGTGATCGGCTTCCACGGCGCTGGCCAGGTCCACCTCATCGCCGCCGGCTTCCTCGGTCGACCCGCCGCCGCTGTCGCCGGCGAGCTTGTCAACCTGGTCGACCTTGAACATGACCTTCTCGCGATCGCGGAACTGCTGGAGCTGGCCATCGCCGGCCATCTGCTTGACCTTTTCCTCGCTGACGCCGAGCTTCTGGGCGGTTTCTTCCAGAGAATAGAACATCTTGGCCATGGGATCGCTCCTGATACTTGCTTGCCGGCCGCTGCGCGGCGTTGGCGGTGCCTTATGAAGGATTATACGCTACCGTTTCCCGCTTTGCCCAGCAAGACGCCATGCCCGACGCCAACCCCGCCAAGTTGATCCTGCCCGTAAACCTGGCCCTGGACCGGCTGCCCGAGGCCCTGAACGGCTTGCGGATCGCCCACCTCAGCGACCTGCACGTCCGCCGGCCCCGACGCCGCCATCGGCTCATCCGCGACCAGCTCGCCGCGTGCGAGATGGACCTGCTGGTCATGACCGGCGATTACATGCACGCGCCGGGCCATGAACCGGCGGCGCTGGACATGCTGGCCGACCTGCTGGACGTGGTGCGACCCCGCCTGGGCGTGTTCGGGTCGTTCGGCAACCACGACACCAACCCGTTCATCCACGCCGCGGCCGACCTGCCCGTGCACTGGCTGCGCGACACCGCTTGGACGAGCGACGCCTTGCCGCTGACCATGCTCGGCCTGCACTACACCTACCGCGACCGCAAGGGCGACCTGGTCGCCGCCCTGCTCGACGCGCAGGCCGATTCACCGGGCGACGACCGCCTGCGCATCCTGCTGGCCCACGAGCCGACCGCCCTCGTGCCCGCGGCCTGCGCCCGCATCGACCTGGTCTTCGCCGGCCACACGCACGGCGGCCAGATCCGACCCGCCGGCCAAATCCTGGTCAACCGCTGCGACTGGCCCCGCGCCCACTCCCGCGGCATCCAACGCCTCGGCCACGCCACCGCCGTCATCAGCAACGGCCTGGGCGAAAGCACCGCCGACGGCCTCCGCCATTGCTGCCCCCCGCACATCCCGCTGATCACGCTCACCCCCGGAAAGGTGGACCCCACGAAACGCCTGCACACCGTCCGCCGGTGGTAAAGCCCCGGGATCGCCATCCCGGGGCAACGCGCCGCGGCGCGCCGTCATTGGCCCCCGGTGTGTTCACCGGGGGCTAAATGGGGACGTGCGCAACGCCATCTCCACCTGCCGCGCCTCGCCTTCGTGTTCGATCGTGAGGTTCACCGTATCCCCGGCGGCGTACCGGCCGAGGTAGCGCAGGACCTCATGGGTCGTGACGACCGGGCGGTCTTCGATGGCGGTGATGAGGTCGCCGGGTTGGAGGTCGGCCCGGGCGGCGGGGCTGTGGGGGGCGACCCGCGCGATCCTGACGCCGCGATCGACCGCGTCCGGCGAGCAGACGACGCCGATCAAACCCCGCCGCAGCGTGTCGCCGGCCTTGAGGCGTTCGATCAGGTGATCCAGTCCCTGGATGGTGACGGCGAAGCCGATGCCCGAGTCGTACCACTGGCTGCCGGCGCCGGGGCCCTGGTCGTGCGGCGTGAGCGGGACGCAGATGCCGATGACGCGGCCTTGCAGATCGATCAGCGGTCCGCCGTAGTTCGCCGGGCTCAGATTCGCATCCGTCTGCACCGCCCGACCGCCGATGCGCCCCAGCGCGCTGACGATCCCCGCGGTCACCGCCGGCTCGTCGCCGCCGTAACCCACCCCCACGCCGATCGCCCACTGACCGACGCGCAAGTCGTTCGGGTCGACATACTCCGGCACGGTCAACCCGCCGTTGCCGGGGTCGGGCACGTCGATTTTCAGCAGGCACAGATTGCGGGTCAGGTCCTGCCCGAGCAGTTCGGCCACGTGCTGCGAACCATCGGGCAACGTGACGGTGATGACCCGGGGCTTGCGGATGAAGTTGTAGGTGCTGGTGATGATGTACCCGTCGGCGCCGAGCACCAGGCCGGTGGTCGGTCCGTCGCCGGCGGCGATGGGGGCTTGACCTTCGACCGGGTCGGTGCCGCCGACGGTTTCGATGGTGACGATCGCCGGCCTCACACGTTCGACCGCGGCGCGGAAGGCGTCGGGCGCGTGCCGCAGGACATCCTCGGCATGGGCGGTCCCCGCGGCGAAAAGGGCAAGCCACAGCGCAACGTGCATGACGGATCGAACGTTCATCACTCAACGGCCTCCCCATCGGTGGGAATGGTGATGGCCAGCACCTCGTCGCCGCGTTTGACGACGAGGTGAATGTCCGGGCCGGCGCGGAGCTTGCCGACGGCCTGTTCGTAATCCTCGACGGTGCGGATCCAGGTTTCGTTGATGGTGAGGACCAGGTCGTCGCGCCGGACGCCGGCGCGATGGGCGGGCGAACCCCGGGTCACGCGATCGACGTAAGCCGGCGCATCGCGGCCGGACATTTTGAACATGCTCATGCCGAGGTTGACCGGCTCGCCGGCCGCTTCCCGCGCCACGTCCGTCACCGTCGGTCGACCGGCGATGAAGTCGGCCAGGACGTCGTTGGGCACGGCATAGTTCAAGCGCGTCCCCGTCGATTCGGATTCGAGGACCTTGCCGATCATGCCGGCCAGGCGGCCGTCGACGGTGACCAGCGCCCCGCCGGGCGAGCCGGGGTTGGCGGTGATCGCATCGATGAGCATGATCGGGCCGTGCACATCGAAGTCCTGGGCGCGGCGGCGGGTGTCCAGTCGATCCCGCAACGACACGATGCCCAGGTTGACGCTCAGGGACTCAGCCCCCGCGGCGACCTGGAACGGGTTGCCCACCGCCAGCAGCCAGTCCCCGGTGCGGGCGACGGGCTGATCGGCCAGCTCATAGTAATGCGGCGTGGCCGTGCCGATGTCCAGCAGGGCCAGGTGCGTGTTGGGATCGCGCCGCTCGACGGTGGCGACATGGACGCTGCCGTCGGGCATCACCGCCCGCAACCGCGACGCGGCGAGGTAGACCCCCTCGGCGGTCACCACCTGACCCTCGGGCCCGACGATCACACCCGTGGCGTAACCGTGCTCACGCCCGATGCCGGCGCCGATGAGCTTGACGGTGCGACGCTGCGCGTCGATCGCCGCCGGCGTGAACAGCGACTCCTCCTTTAACAGCCGGCGATTCTGATCGCCGGTCCCATCAGATTCGCCGACGGCAATCGCCGGCATCGGCATCGCGCGGGCATCGAGTTCATGCACGATCGATGGTTCGAGCAAGGGCGCGGCGCCGTCCACGTCGACCCAGACCCGGCGGGCGGCGTCGTTGCCGTCAACCAGTTCGATGCGCACCGTCGGCCGGCCGGCGATGCGGTCGCTGGCCTGCAGTTCGATCGCCTTCATGCCTTCGAGCCGGTCGGCGGTGAAGCGCGGGTCGCCGGTGCGCGTGAGCATCAGCTCGGCCAGTTCACGATTGAGGGTGCGGTTGCGGATTTCGCCGGGCGTGCCGGGGTCGAACGGCGCGTTGCGCAACCGCATGCGGCGCGGTGACTGGCCGTCTTCATCGTCCGGAGGCGGTTGCGGCGGGCGCGGCATGCGCGCCGGGTCGAGGTTGTCGTATTCGAGGGTGTTCAGTCGAACGACCGCTTCGCGGGTCCGCCCGTCGCTGCGATCGCGCCACGTCACACGGACCGGCCAGCCGGCGGGGACGGTCGTCAGCCGATTGAGGTACTGGTTGGCCGACGTGATGGCCCGGCCGTCGAAAGCGAGCAGTTCGTCGCCGACTTCGAAGCCGTGGGCCACGAGCGGGCACAGCTCGCGGTCGAGCGCGGTACAGATGACGCGATCGCCGCGGTCGTTGAAGACGGCATCGAGCGTGGCATGCTGGGCGACCTTGGTCGCGAGCAGTTCGCCGAGGAAGCGCCGGGCCTGGTTGATGCTGATGGCGTAGCCGAGGCCGACGTTGACGCGGCCGCGCTCGACGAAGCTGAAGCTGGCGCGGCCGTTGATGCCGATGAGCTGGCCGAGCAGATCGAACAGCGGGCCGCCGGAGTTGCCGGGGTTGATCGACGTGTCGACCTGGATGCAGTCGCCGTAAACGAGGAGGTTGGATCCGCCATCGCCGCCCTGGTAGCGGTGGGTGCCGGAGACGACGCCCAGGGTGACGGTGGGCGTGTAGTCGTCGCTGAGCGCGAAGGGGTTGCCCATGGCGAGGACGCCCTGGCCGAGCGCCACGTCGTCGGAATCGCCGAGCGCGGCGTGGGGAAAGGTCGGGTCGCCGAGCAGTTGGATGAGGGCCAGGTCGCCGCCGGGGTCGACGCCGACCAGTCGCCAGCGTCGGAGTTTGCCGTCGTTGAGGCCGGCCCATCCCTCGCCGCCGCCGGTACCCATGACGACGTGGAAGTTGGTCAATGCCAGGCCGGACGGGTCGATGAGCACGCCGCTGCCGCCGCCTTCGCTGGGGTCCTCGCCGTAGATCAGCACGACGGTGGGCGCGAGGCGGTCGATGAGTTCGATGCGGCGCTGTTCGTGTTGTTCGAGTCGAGCGAGGCCGGCCGGATCGAGCGCGCCGGCGTCGGCACCGAGCAGGCATATCACGCCGAGCAGGCACGGCAACATGATGGCACGCTTACTCCGCGGCACGGATCAACCTCGCATCCGCCCAGTCGGCATGATCGGCAATGTCCAGGTTCGCCCCGGCCTCGACGATGAGCGTGAGCATCCGCACGCCGGCCAGGTCGACGCGGCATTCGACCGGCGCATCGCCGTGGCGCATGCGCCGGTCGTATCGTTGCGCGCCGTCGGCCATGACCTTGAACACGCAATCGCCGCCCTGGTCCGCCGCGGCGTCCAGGCCGATCGTGGCGATGAGCGTCTGGTAGGCGCCGTCGATATGCCAGGTCATGCGGGTCGGCGCATGCATGCCGATGCCGCGGTCGTAACGCGTTTCGCCCAACCGCAGCGGCGACCCGGTCACCGCCGCATCCATCCGCGGCGGCCAGGGGTACGTCGCAATCGCATCGACCTCCGTCGACGTCGGCTCGAGGTCCGACAGGAACACCAGCCGCCGACTGCGGTGTTCGAGCGACGCGACACGATCCAACGGGACGGTGAATTCGACGCCGTCGGCGCGCTGCAAGGTGAGTTGGCCCCCTTCCAGTCCGGCGGCATCGACCCACAACGTCGAGCCGTCGACGAAGGTGACGCGGGTCATGTCGGTGTGGTCGGCCGAAGCGTCGCCCGTCCGGGCGAATGTCAGGCCGTAAATCTTGCCGCGGTCCACGCGGCGCTCGTCGCCGGACCAGACGAACGCGGCATGATCGTCCGCCAGACGCGCCAGCGCGCCCGCCACGGCCGTGAGCTTGTCCTCGGTAATCACGAACAGCCGATCCTCCGTGGGGCGATCGAGGGCGAGGGCCTCGGCGAAGGCGGCCTCGGGTTGCGCGCGGCCATGGGCGTCGACGCTCAACGGCCGCAACGTGATCCCCCGCACGTCGGCCAGCGGCCAGCGCACACGCTCCCGCAGCACCGAATCAAACGTCACGCCCTCGTCGTCAATCGTGAGCTGCTGCGCGAACAACACCGACCCGTCCGTCAGGAACAGCCGCGCCGCACGCAACGGCGCCGGTTGCGCCGACACAACCCGGTCGATGCGGCGAACCGAGGCCCACGGCACGGCACGATCGGTCCGGGCAAACGTGACGCCGTCGGCCGGTGTGATCGATTCGATGACGCGCCGTTCGATCGTCGTGCCGTCGATCAGTTCAACGCGGTCGGCCCGGGCCGACGGGGCCGACGGGGCCGCCGCGGTGGTCACGATCAACAACACCAGGATGAGCGTGCGCATCGTCAGCGGTCCTCATCCTGCATGGAGCGGTAGTACTGTTCGACGAGTTCGCGGTAGCGGTCGGGGTAGCGGGCCTTGATGGCGTTGAGGACTTCCTCGCGCTCGCGCTGGCGGGCCTGGCCCCACTGGTCGGATGCGTCGCCGCGCGTCACGCGGTGCAACGCGCCCATGCGCGACGCGCCGGCGGGCGCGGTCGACTGGCTCGCCGGGCCGCTGGGCGCCTGGTTGCCCTGCGGCGCGCCGCCGCCGCCGGAAGGCGATGACTGGCCGCCCTGCTGGCCCTGGCCGCCGCCCTGGTTGTTCTGGTTTTCCTGTTGTTCCGCCTGCTCGATCAGCGTGTCGAGCATGGCGACGATGCGCTGTTGCTCAGTCTGCGTGCGGTCGCCGGTGTCTTCAATCGAGAGCTTGCGGCGGGAGTAGTCCATGCGGTCGCTCACGTCGCTGATCGTGCCCTCCTCGACCGCCTGCATCTGATCGATCAGGTGCTGGGCGCCGATGCGCAGGCGTTCGGGAGCTTCGGGGAACGCGGCGACGAAGCGCGTGAGCGTGCGCATCGCCGGCTTGCGCTGCAGCGTATGCGCCTGGGCCGCGCCCTGCAGAAACATCGCCTCGCCCAGGTACAACGTTCGGTTCGCGTAATCCTCGACCACGGATTCGACCAGCGGCCGGGCCTGCTCGTAGCGCTCGGCCATCGAGTAGCCCCGCGCGAGAAAATACCGGGCATGCGCCGCGACATACGCGTCGCTTGAATCAACCAGCGGCTTCAACTTCGCCGCCGCCGCTTCGATCTCGTCATCGGCCAGTAAACGTATCCCCTCGCCAAACGCCGGGTACAGCTCGATCAACGCATCGGTCATCGCCACCTGAAGATCACGCGGATCCTCGCCCGCTTCGCGCATGAACCGCAAAGCCCGAGCCTTCGCCTGCGCGTCGAGCGCATCGTCGGCTTCGATCGTTTCAACAAACCCCGCCGCCACGTCCGCCGCATCGGGCCTGCTGAACGGCGCGGCGTTGGCATCGTTGGCGTCATCCACCTGCCCATGCGCGGCGGTGACGAACAGCAACGTGACCAGGCACAGATGTCGCATCATGGCTGACTCCCGATCGGCGTGTGCAGGCTCATGTCCTCGGCCATGCGGCGAAGCTGGTCCTGCCGGTCGGCCAGGCGATGCACCTCGTTGCGCATCGTGGGTTGGAGTGCCGCATCGTTCGGCCGCGCCGCGTCGAATGCCTGCGTGCGGTCGTTCACCCGCAACTGCGCCGCCTTGAGCAGCTTCAACTCGGCGCTGTCGGGCACGAGCGGCGGCAACTGGTCCGGCGGCGGCTGCTGGGGTTGGCCCTGCTGCGCGGCGGCCTGGTTCCGGGCGACATCCTGCGCCCGCTTCAAGGCATCGATCAACTGCTCAAGCGTGCGTTCGATCTGGGCCTGGACCTCCTGCGTGTAGGTTCCCGAATCACGCCGGGCCAGCAGGTCCGCTGCCGTATCGAAGTCCTCGGCCAGTTGCTCGACAATCTGTGGAAACACGACCGTCGTACCATCCTCACGAATGAGGGTCAGCGCCCGCTCGGCCGCGTCGCCGAGGTCGCGCTCCTCCGACGCCAGCCCCGCCAACTGCAACTGCTCGGGTCGGGTCAACTCGGCGTCGCCCTGCCGCTGGCCGTCGAGTTCAGCGGTCTGCCGCGTGATCGGTTGCTGCCGCACAAGCATCTCGGCGAACCGTGACTCGAGGTTGGCCAGGATGTCCTCCTTCATCTGCTCGCGAAGCTGGCGCAGGCGCTGTTCGATTTCATCGCGGGCCTGCTGCAGTTCATCGAGGGCCTGCTGTTGCTGTTGCTGGGCCTGGTCGCCCTGTTGCTGCTGCATCCGCTGCGCGGCCTGCTGCATGTGTTGCTGGGCACGCTGGACCTGAGGTTGACCGGGTTGGCCTTGCTGACCTTGCCCTCCTTCCGGGGGCGGGGGCATCTGCGCAGCGACGCCGCCGGCGTCTTTCGCCAGGTCGTCCTGATCGCCGGACAGAGCGTTCATTTCCTCCGGGCCGAGGCGCGCGATGCGATCGCGCTGGCGCTTCAGTTCATCCAGCGCCTCGGCCAGCGCCTCGGTCGCCTGCTGCTGGGCGTCGCCGGCTTCGGGCCCGCGCCCTTCACCCAGCTTCGACGCGGCCCTGGCCTGCGCCCCCGCGGCGCGCTCCAGCGACGGGTTCTCCGTCGCCTCGGCCAGCGCATCGGTCTGCTTGCCCAACTCGCCCTGCTCGTCGGACAACGGCGCCAGGGCATGCGGGCCGCGCCGGCGCGCCTGGTCGGTCTTCTCGCCCAGCGCCTGTTGGGCGGCCTTGATCCGTTCGACCGCGGCGATCTGTGCGTCGATGTTCTCCAACGCCTTCCGGGGGTCGGTCGCTTCGCCGGTCCGCTGCTTGAGGTCGGCCTGTTGTTCGATCAGCCGATTGATCTGTTCGCTGATGCGTTCGAGTCGTTCGACTTCCTCCGGCAGATCGTCGTCGCGATGAGCGTCGGTGAGGATGGCGACGAGCGTTTCGAGTTGGCCGATGACCTGGTCCTGACGTTCGCGGGCCTGCTGCAGTTCGCCGGCATCGAGGTCGCCGGCGATGCGGCGCATGTGCTGGGCCAGCAGGGCCTGGCGTGAACGTTCGAGGGCCTCGGCCAGTCGGGCCGCGTGCTCGGGTTCGGCGATTTCCAGCCGTTCGGCCAACCGGGCGAAGCGTTCCTGCATGTCGGCGATCAGCCGCGCCGCGTGCTGCTGGCGCACCCCCAGCGCCGAAGTCGGGTCGGCCGGCTCATCCGACGGCGCAGCCTGCCCGAGCAACATCAGGCACATCAACAAGCTGAGGGTTTGCGGCGTTCGCATGCGATTCGTTCCGTTCGGGCACATTGTAGGGCGCACGATTCGAGGTCAGTCCTCGAAGATCGACTCGATCGCCTTCTCCAGCGCGTCGGTGGTCTGGTTACGGATGCCCTTCTGTTCACGGAGGATCTGGCGGAGGAGGTTGACCGCCTCCTGGTAGCCTTCCATCTTGACCATGCTGGCCAGCACGTCGTCCATGGCCTGCAGTGCCGCACGTTGCATCTCGATCGCCGACGCCAGTCGCGCCCGCCGATCGGCCGGCGACAACGCCGCCGCCATCGCGTCATCGAGACGATCGGCGGCGGCGGGGATCTCGCTCGACGCCAGGTTCATGACCGGCCGGATGATGCGCCGATCCAGCCGCGTCTGCAGCGGGCCGCCCTCCGATTCCAGGCGGTTGTTGATCACTTCGCGCAGGATGCGCTGGAACTGCACCCCGACCTGCTCGCAACGACCGGCCAGCAGGCGCTGGGTCTTCTCCAGATCCGACAGCGTCGCCCGCCGGGCCGCGGTCAGACGCTCGGCGTCGGCCTCTTCCACCGCGAAGGCCTGGGTTTCGACGAGCAACTCGCGCTGGTCGCCGTGCAACCTTTCAAACTCGACCCGCTGCTCGGTCTCCCGCCGCAGCAGTTCGTCGCGCAGCTCGTCGTCACTGACCAGCTTCACCGCAAACGTCACCGAGCGCCCGACCTTCGGGCCGGTGACCTGGTCGTTGTCGGTCGCCTCGATGACAAAGCTCAAGTGACTGTCGACCGGCAAGTCGCGGCCCTGCAGATCGAACACGTAAGGCATCGAGCCGACCCGCTTCGTCGGCAGGCCTTCGATGGGCAGTTCGATCGAGTCGCTGCGCGTCGCTTCGGCGGCCGGGTCGTTCAACTCGTAACTCAACGCCGCGTCGACGATGGCGAAGTCATCGCTCATGCGCACCTCGAGCGGCAGGCGCGCCCGCGTCGTCGCCAGGTCCCCCACGCCCTCGAGTTCCGCCCGCACGTCGGGGCGCCGGTCGGCCTGGATGCGGAGCGTGAACCGTGCCGGCCGCCGCGACCGCAGGCCGGCCGTGTCGGTCATGCTGATGCCGTACGACCCGTTGTCGAGCGTGTTGGCGTCGAGCGTGGCGTGCAGGCGATGGGGGTCGTTGGCGTCGAGGGTCATGTCGCGCAGCGGCGACGACCCGCGCAGCAATCGGGCGTGGGCGAGGGGGTTGTTGGCGACCGCTTCAACGTGCAGCGTCGACCCGGCAAGCACGAGGTACGCCCCGCGCCCGGCGGGCAACGCGGTGGTCGGTTCGCCGGTGTAATCCGGCGGCGTGACGGTCAGCGTCAGCGATTCGGCGGCCGGGCGATCGACCAGTTCGATCTCGTACCACGGCGTGACCGCATCCCCGCCGCGCACGCGGAACCGACCGGCGAACGCATCGAGCACGTTGGGAAACGTCGCGACAAACTCGCGCCGACCGGTGCCGAGCATCGGCTCGGTGTGCATGCGGCCATCCTCGGGATCGTGATCGAGATGGACGACCTGCGGTAGCTGGCCGTGCGGCTCGGCGACGATGCGAATCTCCAGGTCGTCGCCGCGCGGCACGATCAGCTTGCCCTGTTCGTTCAACCCCATCACGGTCAGGTGCGTGTCCTGCGGCCAGGGCGCGTCGGCGAGCAACAGGTTGCGCCGCGCCCACAGGCCCATCACGTCCGGCGCGAACACGCACGCACCGAGCAACAGCCCCGCCGCCACCGCCGCAACGACCCCCTTGCGCATCAGGCCGGGGTAGTCGATGACGTCGCGGAACGTCAGGTCGGCGGCGCGGCGGGCGCCCAGTTCGATCGCCGC
>CAYYPN010000062.1:0-11568 GCA_964473545.1 uncultured Planctomycetaceae bacterium | reverse complement strand
ACACATGACACTTCTATTGAGATAATCAACGTGACACTTCTATTGAGCGTTCACATTTAATATTTGGGTGGTTGACAGGGCCCGATTTAATTCTAAACTAGTCGATTCTGTGTCCCTTGGTGGACATGACGGGCGGCTTGCGAGGCGTCCTGACCGTGTTGGTTGAAGACGTAGCTCATTGACTTGTCGTGAGGATTGTGGCATGGCGACCGCCGGAACCGGCAGCAAGATTCGCATCCGCATGGAGGCCTATGACCACCAGGCCCTCGATGCCTCGGCTCGCGAGATCGTGGACCACGCCAAGCGGACCAACGTCCGCGTGTCGGGCCCGGTGCCGCTGCCGACGCGGATTGAGCGGTACACCGTTCTGCGTTCGCCCCACATCGACAAGAAATCGCGTGAGCAGTTCGAGATTCGCACGCATAAGCGGATCATCGACATCTTCGACCCCAACGCCCGCACCGTCGAGGCGCTCAATCGGCTGGTTGTCCCGGCCGGCGTGTTCGTGAAGATCAAGGCGTGAGGCAAGTCACGCCGTTTAGCCGGTGGCATGCAGTGCCTCCGGCGTGAAAATACAGGCAATCAAGCGGGGTAAACGGTTCCGCTGGCTCGATGCCAAGAACCCCCTAAGGCCCCGGGAGGTTGAAAAGCAGTGGCGACGTTACTCGGTAAAAAAGTTGGCATGACCCGGGTCTACACCGGCGAGGGCAAGCAGGTCCCCGTCACGGTGATCCAGGTCGGTCCCTGCTTCGTCAGCCAGGTCAAGACGACCGAGGCCGACGGCTACGCGGCGGTGCAGATCGCCTACGAGGATCTGAAGCCCCGGCGTTCGACGATGCCCCTGATCGGTCACGACGCCAAGGCCGGCATCGGTCCCAAGCGTCATCACCGCGAGTTTCGCGTGACCGACGACGAGGCGGCCGAGTACGAGTTGGGCCAGGCGTTGACCGTCGAAGCGTTTGCCGAGTTCAAGTACGTCGATGTGACGGGCATGAGCAAGGGCAAGGGCTTTCAGGGCACGATGAAGCGGCACAACTTCAAAGGCCAGCTTGCCTCGCACGGCGTGGAGCGCAAGCACCGCTCGCCCGGCTCGATCTCGAGCTACGGCACCGAAGCGGGCGGCCCCGGCGGCCCGAAGAAGGGCAAGAAAATGGCCGGCCACATGGGTCACGAACGCGTGACCGTCCGGTCGTGCGACGTGATCGCGATTGATAAGGACAAGGGACTGCTGCTCGTGAAGGGCCCGGTCCCCGGACATAACGACTGCTTGTTGGAGATTCGCCCGGCGATCCGCTTGAACAAGCAAAAGGCCGCGCTGGCCAAGGCCTCGTAAGTCCCTCGCCGCGGAGGCGAAGGGAAACTGCCCGGTCACGACAATTCGGCGATCCGACCCATGAGCAAACGTCGCCCATGGGACCCGGCCAACCGAGTCGGCCCCAGTTGAGTCGCATCAGTAACGCGGCCATGGCTGGAACCCGGCGCAACAGGACTCGCACCACGCGAGTCAAGGTAATGATGACGATGATCGACGTACCTGTTTACACACCCGATGGCAAAGAGTCCGGCAAGCTCGCCGTGGATGAGAGCGTGCTGGGCGGTGAGGTGCGCCCCGCGCTGCTCAAGCAGGCGTATGTCGCGTTCCACGCCAACCGTCGCCAGGGCTCGTCGGCCACCAAGGGCCGCGGCCAGGTCGAAGGTTCCACCCGCAAACTCTACCGCCAGAAGGGCACCGGTCGGGCCCGCATGGGCGCGGTTCGCACGAACGTCCGCCGCGGCGGTGGCGTCGCGTTCGCCAAGCAGACCAAGGACTGGCGGCAGGACCTGCCCATCCGCATGCGTCGCCTGGCCAACCGCAACGCCATCCTCTCCAAGATCATGGATGGCGAAATCAAAATCGTCACCGAGTTCGGCATCAAGGCGCCGAAGACCCGCGAATTCGTCCAGGTCCTCGGTGCCTTGAATATTGACCGAAGCTGCCTGCTGGCCTTGGGCAATGACGACGAGGCGACGAGCCTGTCGGCCCGGAACATCACCGACGTGACCACCGTTCGCGTCGATCAGCTCAACGCCTTCGACCTCTTGAACCACCGCTTCCTGCTGGTGGCCAGGGAGACGTTCGAGGCATATCTCAAGAGCCTGAAGCCGACCCGGGGCCCCGAAGCGCATCGCGTGGGCGGCCACAGTAAGGAGGCGGCCTGATGCACAGCACGCAGGTCATCTTGAAGCCGTTGATCACGGAAAAGAGCACGTGGGAGGCCGGGGCGCGCAATCGCTACGCCTTCGCCGTGCATAGCGACGCGGACAAGCAGATGATCCGCAGCGCGATCGAGGAGATTTACAAGGTCCGCGTGGTGAAGGTCTCCACGCAGAACCGCAAGGGCAAGTACCGCCGCACCCGCTGGGGCACGTTCCGAACGGCCCGGCCCCGCAAGGCGGTCGTGCAGCTTCACCCCGACGACCGGATCGACCTGTTCTAAGAGCCCAAGCCGCCTGCGGCTTAGCAGCAGAAGAATCAAACCATGGCCATTCGCGTATACAAACCGACGACCAACGGCCGGCGCAACGCCTCGGTGAACCTCCAGTCGGCGGTCACCAAGACCAAGCCGGAGAAGACGCTGCTGCGCCCCTTGTCCAAGACCGGCGGCCGCAACCACACCGGCGTGATCACCACCCGCCACCGCGGCGGCGGCCACAAGCGCCGCTACCGCCTGATCGACTTCAAACGCAACAAGCTCGACGTCGCCGCCAAGGTCGTCGGCATCGAATACGACCCGAATCGAACCTGTAACATCGCGCTGCTGCAATACGAGGACGGCGAAAAACGCTACATCATCGCCCCGGTCGGCCTGACCGACGGCATGACCGTCATCGCCGGTAACGGCCACGTCGAACCGACCGTCGGCAACAGCACCCTCATCCGCCACATCCCTTCCGGGCTTACCATCCACAACGTCGAACTCACCCCGGGCAAGGGCGGCCAGCTCGGCCGCTCGGCCGGTGCGTCGATCCGCCTGTCCAACAAGGAAGGCAAGTGGGCGACGGTGATCCTGCCGTCGGGTGAAATGCGGCAGGTGTCGGTCGACTGCCGGGCGACGATCGGCCAGGTCGGCAACACCGACCACGCCAACGTGGTGCTGGGCAAGGCCGGCCGCCGTCGCTGGATGGGCTTTCGCCCGTCGGTGCGCGGCATTGCGATGAGCCACCACGCTCACCCGCTGGGCGGTGGTGAAGGCCGCAGCAAGGGCGGTCGTTCGCCGATGTCCCCGACCGGTGTGGAATCCAAGGGCGGACATACGCGTGCCCGCAGCAAGCCGTCGAACAAGCGAATCATCCGCCGCCGTCGCAGCCGCCGCTACGGCATCCAGAAACTCAAGAAGTGAGAATCCGTTTCGCGGTCGATCGAAGATCGACGTGACTGGAAACTGGAAACTGGGAACTTAAGAACATGGCTCGATCGCTGAAAAAAGGCCCGTATCTCGATGAGAAGCTGTACCGGCGTGTTGAGATGCTCAACGAGTCCGGTCGCAAGCAGGTCCTGCGGACCTGGTGCCGCTCGTGCACGATCGTGCCCGAGTTCGTCGGGCACACGTTCCAGGTGCACAACGGCAAGACCTTCCACGATGTGTTTGTCACCGAAGACATGGTCGGGCACAAGCTCGGCGAGTTCAGCCCGACCCGAACCTTCCGCGGCCACCGGACCCAGGAAAGGTAAGTCGACTTTCGATCGACCTGACGGAGTAACGACCGATGTCCTACACAGCCATCCATCGCTTTGCCCGAATCAGCCCGCAGAAGGCGCGGCTGGTGGTGGACATGGTCCGCGGGCGCGATTTCGACGACGCCCTGAACAGCCTGCAGTATTCCAAGAAGCGGGCCGCCGTCTACGTTCGCAAGGTCCTGCTCTCGGCCCAGGCCAACGCCGACCAGGCCGAGGCCGATGTCCGCAACCTCTACGTCAGCGAAGCGTTCGTCAACGAAGGCCCGACCATCAAGCGTTTCCAGCCGAAGGATCGCGGCCGGGCCCACCCGATCAACAAACGCACCTGCCACATTCACGTGGCCGTCGACGAACGAACGCCCGATCAGCCCGAACCCCAGGCCCAGGAGGCCGCCGCCGAGTAACCGCGACCATCGCGATCACTGATTGGTAGATACTCATGGGACAAAAGACCCACCCATTCGGATTCCGAGTCGGCATCACCGAAACCCATCGTTCGCGCTGGTACGCGCCGAAGCTGATGTACGGTGAACTGCTCGTCGAGGACCAGAAGATCCGCAAGTTCGTGGACCAGCGGCTCAACCGCACGCCCCCGTTCGCCGCGGTCAGCGACATCCTCATCGAGCGCACCCGCGAGGAACTCAAGGTCATCCTCCGCACCGCCCGCCCGGGCCTGGTCATCGGCCCCAAGGGCGCCGAGGTCGACAACCTCACCCAGGAGCTGCAGCGCCTGACCGGCCGCAAGGTCGTGATCAACATCATCGAGGTGAAGAACCCCGACGCCGAGGCGCAGCTCATCGCCGAGGGCATCGCCGAGCAGCTCAAGAAGCGGGCCAGCTTCCGGCGCGTGCTCAAGCAGCGGGGGGAGGCGGCGATGAACGCCGGGGCCAAGGGTGTGAAGATCATGATCTCCGGGCGCCTCGGCGGCGCGGACATGGGCCGCAAGGAGACCTTCCGGCTCGGGTCGATTCCGCTGCAGACGCTGCAGGCGAACGTGGACTACGGCTTCGCCGAGTCGAACACGACCTACGGGGTGATCGGCGTGAAGGCGTGGGTGTACAAGGGCCTGTTCCACGAGCCGGGCCAGGAAGAGGAATTCAGCCGCGCCGCCGGTGCACGTCCGCGAGCCCGAGGTCGACACTAACCCCAAGACTCACGACTCACGACTCAAGACTAAGGATTTACCGCCATGCCGATGATGCCCAAGCGAGTGATGCACCGCAAGCAGATGCGGGGCAAGGTGCGCGGCAACGCGACGCGCGGCAATTACGTGGCGTTCGGAGACCACGGTCTGCAGACGCTGGAAGCCGGCTGGCTGACCGCGCGTCAGATTGAGGCCGGGCGTATCGCCGCCATGCACTTTCTGCGGCGTGAAGGCAAGGTTTTCATTCGCGTGTTCCCGGACAAGCCGGTGAGCAAGAAGCCGTTGGAAACCCGTATGGGTAAGGGCAAGGCGGACGTGGAATACTGGTGTGCGGTGGTGAAGCCGGGCACGATTCTGTACGAGATCGCCGGTGTGCCCGAGGACATCGCCCGCCAGGCGCTGGCGCGGATCGCCCACAAGATGCCGTTCCGTGTGCGCATGGTCGGCCGCCGCCACCAGGTGTAAGCAAAGGCCAGGAGCATAAGACTCATGACCGGTGAAGAGGTTCGCAAGATGACCGCCGAAGAGTTGACGCAGGAGCTCGACCGCCTGCGCCGTCACCTGTACGACCTGAAGAGTCAGGCCGTCACCGAGAAGCTCGAGGACCCGACGCAGTTGGGCAAGACGCGGCGCGACATCGCCCGGTTGCTCACTGAACGCCGGGCCCGGCAACTGGCCAACCCGGCCTGAAGGCAAGAGCCGCACGCGACTGCAAGGAAACCGAACGCATGACTCAGACCACCGCCAACCCGACCGAGACCGGCCGCGCCCTCAAGGGCACGCGCGTCGGGACCGTCGTCTCCGACCGGCGTGACAAGACGCGCAAGGTCATCGTGGACTACCTGGCCCGCCACGCCAAGTACAGCAAGTTCGTACGCCGCCGCTCGGTGTTCCAGGTTCACGATGAAGACAACACCAGTCACAACGGCGACCTCGTCGAGATCGCCGAGTGCCGACCGATCTCCAAGACCAAGAGCTGGCGACTGGTTCGCGTCGTGGAAACCGCCGCAGCCAATGTCCCCCAGCACGACACCACCTCGCCGCTCAACGGCGACGGTGACCAAGCGGAGTAGACCCCGATGATTCAGGCTGAATCACGTTGCGACGTGGCCGACAACACCGGCGCCAAGGAAGCCCAGGTCATCCGCGTGCTCGGCGGCTCGACCGGCAAGGGCAAGTTCACGCGCAAGACCGCCGGCATCGGCGATCGCGTGATCGTGACCATCAAGAAGGCCTTGCCCAACGGCGAAGTCAAGGAGCATGAGATCTGCACCGCCGTGGTCGTCCGCACCAGTTACCCGATCCGTCGCGACGACGGGTCGTACGTGCGGTTCGACAAGAACGCCCTGGTGATTATCGACAAGGAAGGCAACCCGCGCGGGACCCGCATCTTCGGCGCCGTCGCCCGCGAACTGCGCGAGCAGGCCTACATGAAGATCGTCTCCCTGGCCTCGGAAGTCGTCTGACCCCCCAAGCCGCTTGCGGCTTAGCAGGTTCGAAGGATTCAAGATATGCCTCAACACGTTCGACAAGGCGACATCGTCCAGGTCATTGCCGGCAACGACAAGGGCAAGACCGGGCGCGTGCTGCGCGTGATCCCCGCCGAGGACCAGGTCATCGTCGAGGGCGTCAACCGCCGCTTCCGCCACGTGCGCCCCAGCCAGCGGAACCCCCAGGGCGGCCGCATCGAGAAGGAAATGCCCATCCACATTTCCAACGTCCAGCCGGTCAGCCCCTCGGCCCACAAGCCCACCCGCGTGCGGTTCGAAACCAAGCCCGACGGGTCCAAGGTCCGCGTGGCCGTCAGGGGCGGCGACGAACTGAGCGTGTTGAAGAAGGCCCGGAGCAGCTAACCCAGCCACGATTGACCCCGTACGGGGAAGTTAAGCCATGACGCCAAGACTCAAACAAGCCTACGTCGAACGCATCGCCCCCGCGGTGGCCCAGCAGTTCGACATCACCAACAAGTTCGCCCTGCCTCGCGTGGACAAGATCGTACTCAACGTCGGCGTGGGCAAGGAACTCGATGGCACCAAGGTCAAGCCCGCCGTCCGCGACCAGGTCCTCGAAGACCTGTCCAAGATCAGCGGCCAGAAGGCCGTCATGGTCAAGGCCCGCAAGGCGGTGAGCAACTTCAAGGTCCGCGAGGGCTACGAAACCCACGCCAAGGTCACCTTGCGCGGCGCGATGATGTGGGAGTTCCTCGATCGCCTGATCACCCTGGCGATCCCCCGCGTCAAGGACTTCCGCGGCCTGCCGACCCGGAGCGTCGACCCGGCCGGCAACTACAGCTTCGGCGTCACCGAGCAGGGCGTGTTCCCCGAGATCAACATGGCCGAGGTCCAGTATACCCACGGCCTGAACATCAACATCGTCTTCAGGAACTCCGACCCCGAGAAGACCCGGTTCATCCTCACCGAAATGGGCTTTCCCTTCGAGCGATCCGAAGAGGAGCAGGCCCCGGCGCGGAAGGCCGGCTGATCGAAGCATCGAACTGACCGTAAGGAACCGACATGGCCAGCAAGAGCACCATTACCCGAATGAAGCGCGTCCGCAAGACGGTGGACAAGTACGCCCAGTTGCGCAGGCAGCTCAAGGCCGAGGGCGACTACGCCGGTCTGGCCCGTCTGCCCCGCGACGCCAGTCCCACGCGGATTCGCAACCTGTGCGCCCTGACCGGGCGGACCCGTGGCGTGTATCGCAAGCTCGGCATCAGCCGCATCAAGCTCCGCGAACTCGCCCTGGAAGGCAAGATCCCTGGTATGCGTAAGGCGAGCTGGTAACCGTACCACTCGTAGAGAAGGCACAAGCGAGAAGCGAACAATGTTGACCGATCCGATTGCTGACATGCTCACACGAATCCGCAACGCGGCGCGCAACAAATCGCGCCACGTCGTGGTCAAGCGGTCCAAGGTCTGCCTGGGCATCGCCGAGGTGCTCAAGAGCGAAGGCTACATCACGGATTATGACTCGGTGGATGATGGCCGACAGGGCCTGATCCGCATCGAGCTGAAGTACGGCCCGCGCGGCGAACAGCTCATCCATCGCCTCCAGCGTGTCAGTCGCCCGGGCTGCCGGGTGTACTCCGGCGTGGAAGACCTGCCCCGTCCGTTGGCCGGCCTGGGCATCGCCATCGTCTCGACCAGCCGCGGCGTCGTCAGCGATCGCATCGCCCGCGACCAGCGCATCGGCGGCGAACTGCTTTGCACCGTGGAGTAGTGGTCAGGGTTCAGGCTTCGGGGTTCAGCCCCAGCCCCCTGAATCCTGAAAACTGAACACTGAATACTGAGAACTGCCATGAGCCGTATTGGAAAACTTCCCGTCGCGATCCCCAGCGGAGTCAACGTCTCCGTCAACGGGCGCACCATCACCGTCCAGGGCAAGAACGCCACCTTGACCATGGACCATCGGCCCGAGATCACCGTCAAGGTTGAGGACAACCAGGTGGTCATCGAACGCATCGACGAGGAACGCAAGAGCAAGGCGTTCCACGGCATGACCCGGGCGCTGATCCAGAACATGGTCGTCGGCGTCAGCGAAGGGTTCAAGAAGGAACTGGAGATCAACGGCGTCGGCTGGACCGCCCGCG
This sequence comes from uncultured Planctomycetaceae bacterium, assembly GCA_964473545.1. Classification (GTDB taxonomy): domain Bacteria; phylum Planctomycetota; class Phycisphaerae; order Phycisphaerales; family Zrk34; genus CAYWKS01. Next base: position 3,117 of record CAYYPN010000062.1, on the reverse strand, counting down.
TGCAGGGCCGCAAGATCGCCTTGAACGTCGGTTACGCCGATACCCGCGAGTTGGAAATCCCGATGGGCGTCGAGGTCGACGTGCAGGGCAACAAGATCACGGTCAGCGGCCCGGACCGCCAGGCCGTGGGCCAGCTTGCCGCGGACATCCGTCGCCAGCGCCCGCCCGAGCCGTACAACCACAAGGGCATCAAGTACGCCGACGAAGTCCTGGTCAAGAAGGAAGGCAAGGCATTCGCCGGCGGCGGCGGTTAAGCGACTGGCTAAAGGTCAACGGACATGCAAAAGAACAAACTCACACGACAGCGTCGGCTTCGCCGGAAGAAGGGCATCCGCAAGCGCGTGTTCGGCACGCCGGACCAGCCTCGGCTGAGCATCTTCCGTTCGCAGAAGCACATCTACGCCCAGGCGATCGACGACGTCGGCGGCAAGACACTGGCCTACGCCAGCACCCTCGCCGACGAGGCCGGCTGCACCGTCGAGCAGGCCAAGGCGGTCGGCACCAGTATCGCCGAAAAGCTCAAGACCTCGGGCATCGAGCGCGTGAGCTTCGACCGCAACGGCTTCCACTACCACGGCCGGGTCAAGGCCCTGGCCGACGCCGCCCGTGAGGCCGGACTGAAATTCTAAGGGCGAACGCAAACCGCAAGCCGCACCACGCAAGCCGCGGCTGATGACTGACAGGAACCGACATGGCTGAGATTCTTCAGGACGAAGCACAAGGGACACTCGAGTCCACGACCATCTGGGTCAACCGCACCGCCGCCACCGTCAAGGGCGGTCGGCGGTTCAGCTTCTGCGCCCTGGTCGCGGTCGGCGATCGCCACGGCAACGTCGGGCTGGGCTACGGCAAGGCCCCGGGCGTCCCCGCGGCCATCGAGAAGGCCCAGAAGGAAGCCAAGAAGAAGCTGCGCCCCATCGAGCTCAACCGCGGCACCGTCCCTCACGAGGTGACCGGCCGCTTCTGCTCGTCCAAGGTGAGGCTGATTCCCGCTTCGCCCGGTACCGGCGTCATCGCCGGCGGCACCGTGCGTGCCGTGCTCGAGCTGGCCGGCGTACGCGACTGCCTGAGCAAGAGCTACGGCTCGACCAACAAGATCAACCTCGCCCGCGCCACCCTCGAAGGTCTGCTCAGCCTCGAATCTCGCCAGACCATCGCCGAGCACCGCGGCATCGAGATCGAACGCACCACCGTTGATGAGAAGATTGAGATCGGTGAGAAGTACGCCCCCTCGGGCACCAGCGGTGAGGATTCGGCCCGGGCCAAGGCGCCGGTCAATGTCATGGACGAGCAGGCCCGCAAGGGCGGGCGCGGCCGCGGCGGCCGCGGCGGCGGGGGGCGCGGCCCGCGCACCCGAGGCGCCCGTGAAGAGACCGCGGCCAATACCAGCAAGCAGGGCGATGACCAAAACGTGAAAGAAGGCGCCGCCCAGCCCGAGTCGGCGGAAGCGACTCAGACCGGCGAAGGCGTCGAGAAGACCGAAACGAACTAACCCCAGCATCCCCGGCGCACCGCGGCTTCGGCCCGGCTCGCCTTACGATTCGGAGTGAACGTCATGGCGATGATTCACGAAATTACCTCGCAGGTCGGCGCCCACAAGCGCCGCAAGCGCATCGGTCGCGGGCCCGGCTCGGGCCACGGCAAGACCGCCGGACGAGGCCACAAGGGCGCCAAGAGCCGCGCCGGTTGGGGCGGGTCCATCCACCCGCTTTACGAAGGCGGCCAGACCCCGTACTTCCGCCGCATCCCCAAGCGCGGGTTCAGCAATGTCAATTTCGCTACGCAGTGGGCGGTGGTCAATATCAAGACCCTCGAAACCCGCTTCGACGATGGTGCGACCATCGATGCCGCGACGCTGGCGGCCAAGCACCTGATCCCTGACAAGAAGCTGCCGCTGAAGATCCTCGGTGAAGGCGAGCTGACCAAGAAGCTCAACGTCACCGCCACACGGTTCAGCGCCGGGGCGAAGGCGAAGATCGAATCCGCCGGTGGGGCGGTGACGGTCGTCGAACTGCCCGACCCGGCGGCGAAGGCGGCGGCCAAGCGCCCGGCGAAAAAGCAAGCCGCCGGTGAGAAGGCGAAAAAGCAAGCGGACGCGGACGTGGAGGCCGAGGCTGAACAGCCCGCCGAAGCACCCGCCGAGTCGGATAACGCGGACGTCAAGGAAGATGAGAAGGCTTAAGTGACCGGGAGCCGCCGAGCCTTTAGCGTGGAGTGACGCGACGTGATCCAGGCCCTGATCAACATCTTCAAGATTCCGGAGCTTCGGAACAAGCTGCTGTTCACGATCGGCATTCTGGTCGTGTACCGCATCGGGTTCTGGATTCCGCTGCCGGGCATCAGCCAGCAGATGCTCAAGGACCACTTTGAGCAGGCCGCCCAATCCGGCTCCGCCGCCGGCGAAATGGCGCGGTTCATGAGCATCTTCACCGGCGGCGACCTGGGTCAGTCGACCCTGTTCGGCCTGGGGATCATGCCCTACATCTCCGCGGCGATTATCTTTCAGCTTCTGGCGACCGTCCTGCCGAGCCTCGAAGCCCTCCGCAAGGAAGGCCCGGCCGGTCAGCAGAAGATCCAGGAATACACCCGTTACGCCACCGTCGGCCTGTGTATCGTGCAGGCTTTTTTCTGGCTGAGCTACCTGCAATCGCAGTCCACGCTCGTCCATGCCGAATGGCGAGCCGGCGGCGGTTTCATCCTCTTCTGGCTGTGCGGGATCACCGGCCTGACCGCGGGGACGGTGTTCCTCATGTGGCTGGGTGAGCAGATCGACAAGTACGGCATCGGCAACGGTGCGTCGCTGATCATCACCGGCGGCATCCTCGCCCGCATGCCCAGCGCGGTCAAGATGGGCGTCGTCGACCGCATGTCCGGCGCCGCCGAGGGCCAGGCCGACGTCACCTTCTGGCAGGTGCTGTTCCTCGCCGGGTCGTTCGTGTTCGTGGTCGCCGGCTGTGTGCTGATCACCCAGGGCCAGCGCCGCATCCCGGTGCAACAGGCCAAGCACACCCGGGGCCGCAGGGTCTACGGCGGCCAGCGAAGCTACCTGCCCCTGCGCGTCAATCACGGCGGCGTCATGCCGATCATCTTCGCCAGTTCCCTGCTGATCGTGCCGCT
>CAYYPN010000061.1:0-11607 GCA_964473545.1 uncultured Planctomycetaceae bacterium | reverse complement strand
GCTTGACCACTTCGGGCAGTTCGCGGTGACTCTTGCCGTCGAATTTGTACTCGATGAGGCGGGGCGTCTTGCCGTAGCTTCCCAGCCAGAAGTACGCCGCATCATCCCGCAGCCAGGCGCGATTGATCTCCACGCTGCTCTCGTCGTAGTTGAGCATGACGTAGCGGCTGAGCACGTCGCCATTGGGCGGATCGAGCACAATCTCCGCGATCCCATCGCGGTGCCAGTTCCGGTGCCCCGGACAGGCGAAGACATGCAGCTTCCCATTCCGGTACAGCAGGTAGTTGCCCTTGATGCCGAACTCGGTGTATTCACGGTCCCATTGAATCGAGCCGTCTTTCAGGCTCAACGCCATGACCCGTGAGTCGCGGATGATAAACAGCACCTCCTCGCCGACCGCGTGGTGTTCGGGAGTGAGCGGCAGGGCCTTCGACCAGCGCAACGATCCGGTGCGCGCATCGCGCACCTTGACGAACTCGCGCCCCACGGTGACGAGTGTCGTCCCGGTGAACTTCAACTCCGGCCGGATCGGCTCGTACGTCTGCCACACGATGCGCCCGCTCGGCGAGGCCTCGATGCATTCGAGAATGCCGCGCGACTGCACGTACACCAGGTCGTCCAGCCCCGTGTCCGCCGGGGCGGTAGTGAGTTCGGCGTCGGTGCGATTCAACGACCACGCCACCTCTGCGGGCATCGTGAACGACTTGCCGCTCTTGGGCAGTTTGTCCCGATCGCTCAGATGCCGCGGCCGCGGGTGAATCGGGCGCAGCACGTCGCCGATCACGTAAAGCTCGTCCTCGCCGACGTGGAACTGCTCCACGCGCCGATTCTCCATCCCCCACGCCAACCGGTCGTTCGTCACGCCGGTGTCCGCGTCATACCGCACCAGCTCATCGTTGTACGCCACGAGCAACGACTGCCCGCGCAATTGGATCGGCCGCTCGATCGCCTTGTCCAGCCAGCGATACCATTCGACTTCGCCGGTCTTGCCGTCGAGTCCCGCCAGTTCATGCTCGGCGGCGAGGATGACGCGGCCGGCTTCGGTCGGTCCGACCACCTGCTGCGGTTCGATGTAGCCGTGCTGCCACGCCACGCTGCCGGTCTCGGGTTCCAGGGCGAAGACGCCGGACGAATCGCGCGGCGCCGCCACGATCATCCCGTCGATCAGCATCGGCCCGGCGCCCGGCCGTTCCTCGGTGAACGCCGCCTCGTCCCCGCCATCCTCATACCCGCGCCGCGGGTAGCCGTGGATCCATTCCAGGCTGCCGTCCCGCGCATCGCACCGGACCACCACCCCCGACGACGGCACGCAATACACCGCCCCGTCGTGCAACAGCGGCGGCGTCGTATACAACGACAGGTCCATCACCCGTTCGAACGGCGAATCGCGACGCGACCCGGCCAGGTTCGCCTCGCCCGCGGCGATCGCCTGCTTGAACACCAGCGACCCGTCCGACGCCTTCACGCACACCAGGTAGTACGACGCCATGTCGCGCAGACCCAACTCGACGTTGCCGTACAGGCTCATCGCCATGAAGTACAACCGGTCACCGGCCACGAGCGGATCGCTGGTCGGCATCAACGCCGAGTACTCATCTTCGTCGTTGCCCATGTATTCGCGTTGGGCGGTGGACCAGAGCTGGCGTCCGGAGCGGGTGTCGATGGCGGCGATGTCGCGCGGGCCGCGCTCGTGTCCCCACCGCGTGTAGATGACCCGGTCACGCACCGCCGGGTTGAACTGACCCGATGGCTGGCCGATGCGCGTGGTCATCCGCGGTTGCAGACGTTGCCAGGTCGGCTCGTCCGGCTTATCGGCGGGGCTGTGGATGAGCATGCCCGGCGAGGCCAGCAGCAGCTCGTCGCCGATCTGCTTCAGGCTCACGCGCGGGGCCGGCAACGTCGCGGCGCGCCGGTCGGCGACGGGCCACGGCGGCATCGCCGGCAACCGCACTTCATGTCGGGTCAACGACGCCAGCGGCTTGACCGCCTCGGCTTCGGCGTCGGCCGCCGCGCCGGCCAGCAACTGCTCGCGGATCGACTGGGCCGTCGCCTTCCCGCCCGGCCAGTCGTAACGCTGGTCCAGCTTGTGGCCTTCGAAGGCCCGCTCGATCGTCGGCCGATCGGCGCCGGCAAGGCTGAGCCAGAGGCCCGCCTGCCCGGCCGTTTGCAGGTCCTCGTCCGCGGCATGATCGCGCACCGAGGCAAACGACCGTCGCGCTTCACCCGTCGCGCCCCGGCGCAGTGCCGCGCGGGCATAGCGCAACATCGCCCGCTGCCCGCCCCGGGCCCACGGAAAGTCCTGGTACGCCCGCAACAGGTCGCGGTCGGTCATCTCCGCCACCGAACCATCGTCGTAGACCCGTTCGAACTGCTGCGCCTGGTACGCCCGCAGCCGGTCCCGCACTTCCGGTGAAGCGGATCGAATCGCCCGGTCGATCACCCGCCACAACAACCGGGCCGTGGCGTGATGGTCGTCGATCACAAACGCCGGCCACTGCTCCAGCGTCGAACGGTCGGCCTTGCGGCTGTCGGCGATCAACTGGTGCAGGGCGTCCGGCGGGACCTGTTCCAGGCGTTCGGCGATGGCCGACCAGCGATCGACGCGGCTGTCCAGCCCGACCATCGCCGGGGGGTCGGCCTGGGTCATGTCGCCGGGCCGATACTCCTGCGCGGCGCGGCGGTAACGACCGCCTTCATTGCTCCACACCCCGCGGTGCGCCTTGGCTTCGTCCTCGTCACGCGCGTCGGGGCTTGTCGAAGCGAGAAACTCGGCGATCATGCGCGCCGCGTCGTAGTTGCCCGTGTCATGCGCGTACTTGACCTGCCGGCTGCGCATGTCCACGTCGCCGCCGACCGTTTCCTGTCCGGCCTCGAGGACGTAGTTGGCGAGGAACTGTCGCTGATCTTCACGGTGGATCACGTGCAGGTGCAGCCACGCCTGGCGCACCATCGGATCGCTGGCGGGGATCGTACCGGTGCGTTGCAGGGCGATGATGCCCCGCGCCGCGTAGCCTTGCCAGTAACGACGACGCTTCAGATCCCGGTCGCGCGGCCACTCCGACAGGTCCAGGATGCGATCGTAAGCCTGGCGCACCTTCTGCAGGTCGCCGACGTTCTCGCGAATGATCTTCGCCTGCTCGGCGTATTCCTCGTCGGTGGTTTGAGCGGCATGGGCGGCCGAAGCGGCGCAGACCAGCACCAGCATGCTCGCCAGCAACCTTCGCATTGTGCGTGTGTGCCTGTTCATTGCATCGCCCGCTCCACTTGGTCAAAGGTGGCGGCGTTGCCGTCGGCATCGGCCATCAGCCGCGCCCGGATCATCCACGCCCGGCTCACGTTGCAGGCCTTGACCAGCAGCCGATTCGTGCCCGGGGACAGGTCGAGCTTGACCGTTTCCTCGACCTGGTGTTTCCAGTCGAGGTCGTCCGGGTCTTCGGGCATGCCGGAGATGACCTGCTTGCCGTTGTGCCAGACCTTGCCGTAGTTGTCGATGGTCAACTGCAGGTGGACGGTCCGGGCGCGGGGGACGGTGAACTCGCTGTAGGCGTAGGCGACCGCGCCGTCGCCCGGCGGGGGCAGCACCACGTGCAGGCGCGCCCAACCCGCCGGATCATGCGCCACCCAAGGCAGCCAGGTCAGTTCACGGTCGAAGACCTCGTCCTGGTCGCCCTTGTTCTTGTTGTACAGGTCCCACATGTAGTTGGTCTGGTAGGTCGCATCGAGGTCGATGCTTTTTTCGGGGGGGTAGGCCCGATCGAAATCGCGAACGCCTTCGTCGTTATAGAACCCGCCGATGACCATCCACTGAGTGAGGTAGCCCTGGGCTTGGGCGATGGGGGCGGCCTGCTCACCGGCCAGCGCGCCCAGCGCCTTGGCCGCGTCCTCGCGCAGCCCCGCATGCGAACCACCCAACCACGGGTTGAGCGCGGCGATGGCCGGGCCCAACTCGTCGGGCGTGCCGTAGCGCTCGATCAACTGCATGGCCAGTTGGGCCGGCCGCGAGTTCAGGCCCGCCCAGACCGGCGAGAGGTAGGCGACGATCCCGCCGTTCGGCGGTTGCTCGCGGTTGCTGCGATCCAGGGCTCGCAGCGCCGCGTAGCGCACGCCGTTGCTCGGGTCATCGAGGAAGCGGCGCAACCGGGCGAACAGGTCGACCCCGTCGCAGGCGCCCAACGCCTCGATCGCCCGCGCCCGAATGCTCGGGTGCTCATCGCCCAGGTACTTGTCGAACAACCGCACGTGGGCATCGGGCTGGCTGGCCGGCTGGCTGAGCGATTCCAGCGCCGCGGTCACCACGTTTTCCGGCAGGTCGCTGACCAGGCGCAGGGTCCGGGCCAGGCGCTGGGCGATGGCCGGGTCGGGTTGATGCCGCAACAGCCGCGAAACCTCGATAATCATCGAGGGGTCCTTCGACTCGGCGGCGACCATCATCGCGTCATGGGTGAAGTCGGGCTCGTAGGTCAGCAGCAGGCGGCGTGCGGCGGTTTCGATGTCGTCGCTGCCCTTGTTGGTCGCGAGGAAGTCGAGCACCACCGCGACGACCTGCGGGTCGGTCGGGTCGGCCAGGCCGTAGAGAATCTCCTGCCGGCGCTCGTTGGGACCGGCGGCCAGCCAGTCGCGCAGGATCTGGCGGGATTCGTGTCGGCCGATGCAGCCCAGGGCCTCGGCGGCGGGTCGAACCGCGTCGTTGGGCGATTCGGTGAGCATCGGTTCGAGTCGCCCCCAGACTGATTCGCCGATGTGCCGCGCGAGCACGGCCGCCGACCGGTAACGAACGGTCGGATTGTCGTCGTCCAACCGGTCGATGATGGCGCGGGTGGCCTGGAGGGCGTCGATGTGGCCGAGGGCTTCGACGGCGCCGGCGCGGAGTTCGGCCTGGTTATCGCGGCTGGAGGCGATGGCGCGGCTGAGCACCGACTTGCCCTCGAGACGGGCCAGGGCGACCAGCGCCCGGCCTCGAATGTAAGGCTCGGCCTTGTCATCGGCGACGATGCGGCCCAGCGGGTCGGTCGCTTCGGTCGCGCCCCATTGCTGAAGCAGCGAGATCGCCTCGGCCTGGGCGACCCAACTGTCCGAATCCAACTGTTCGATCATCTGGCGGACGGCCAGCGGGCTGCCGTCGCGCGGGATCCAGTCGGTCAGGTCGATCGGCTGAGGCGGGTCGGGCGCATCGGCCAGGCCGGTCGATGCGCCCATTGCGATCAGGCACACAGACGCCCACACCCAGGCCGATCGAACTGGAATGTGTCGAGCCATTGTCATCGTTGGTAAATGGGCAGGTAGCGGTAGGGCACGCCCAGGACGAGGATGGCCATGCTGGTGCCGTAGGCCCGGCCGTGGCTGCCGCGCCAGTTGCCGCCGTCTTCCTGGCGTTCGAGCAGCCAGTCGCTGATCTCGTCGTAGAACGGTTTGAAGGCGGCGTCGCCGGCCTGGTACATGACCTGTGCGGCGTAGTAGCGGCCGTAGTCGGCGCCGGTTTCGTAGGCCTGGGGCGTGGGGTATTGCATGAGGAAGCTCAGGCCGCGCCGCGCTTCGTTGATGTTGCGGTTGCCGGTCATCATCAGGGACATGACGCCGGCGGCGGTGCGGGCGAAGCCGGGCTTGGAATTGCCGGGCTGATAGTTGAACCCGCCGGTCGTTTCATCGTGGCAGGCTTTGACGTACTCGACGGCGTCGTGGAGGGTCTTGTCGGGCACGGCGATGCCCGCTTCCTTGGCGCTGGCCAGGGCGACGATCTGCATGACGGTGACGGAGAGGTCGGCGGACTTGGGTTGAGGCTCGTAGCGCCAGCCGCCCTGGTAGTTCTGGCTGCGGAGGATGACGTCGACGGCGCGTTGGAGGATGAGTCTGATTTCCGGTCGCTTGCTCTGGCCCCAGGCTTCGCTGAGGCAGAGGGTGGCCAGGCCGTGCTCGTACATGCCGCCGTTGCCCTGGGGGGTGCCCATGTAGCCGTTGTGGGCGCGGGCGCGTTCGAGGAGGAAGGTGATGCCGCGGTCCATGACTTCGCCGTAGGGCCCGCGTCCGGGGACGTGGCCCTGGAGCATGAAGGCCATGAGGGCGAGGCTGGTGTTGGCGGTGGGGTGGCGGCCGTTGGACCAGTTGCCGCGCTGTTCGTCCTGGGCGCGGGCGAGGTATTCCAGCCCGCGGTTGATCGCGGTGTGGACGTCGGCGGGCAGCCGAATGTTGCCCTGACCCAGCGCCGGGGCGGCGGTGATCAGCAGCGTGGCCGTGATGGTCAGAATGATCCGCGGCATGACAGTGCCTCGTGTATACAGCGATTAATCGTAGTCGGTTCACCGTCGGTGGTGCACTTAAACGACCGAGCGGTGCCAATCGGCGCGCGCCAACCTGGCGTTTGGAGCGTTACGGGTTTTCAGCACGCGCGCCCGAAGCGGCGGGTCATTGCTCCTCGCTGAGCACCTCGAAATACTCCGAAACCTGCTGGCGGAACTCCGGCGGCAGTTGCTGGGCGTACTGCTGAATCAACTCGCCCCGGTTGCGCCCGGTCATCGGGTTGATGTGCATCGCGGTACGCTCCACATCCTCGCCCTGGACGACCGTGCTGCCCATGGTGGTCCGCTGCTGGTCCATCGGCCGATCATCGGGATCGGCGAACGGCGACGGCGGCATCGGGGTCGGCTGCGAACCCGGCATGGGCGGGCCCGGCACCGGGGGACCGGGTTGCGGCGGGCCGGGGGGGCCGGGCTGCGGTGGGCCATCGGTCGGCTCGCCCGGCGTCGGGGGTTCAGCCGAGGGTTCGCCGGGTTCCATTGGTTGCTGCTCACCCGGCTCCATGCCCTGCATGTCCATCGGTTCGCCCGGTTCCATCGCATCCATGTCCTGCGGCTCGCCGGGTTCCATGCCCTGCATGTCCATCGGTTCACCCGGCTCCATCGCATCCATGTCCTGCGGCTCGCCGGGTTCCATGCCCTGCATGTCCTCGGGTTCACCGGGCATCTGCTGCTGGTCCATGGCGACCTGTTCACCCGGCGGTGGCTGCGCGAGGTCCGACGCCTCGGCCATCGCCTGCTCAATGTCCTGCATCGCCTGGGTCATCGAATCGATCGCCTGCTGCTGGCTCTCGGTGGCCGGCTCGGGTTGGCTTTCGCCCAACTGCTGGTCGGCCTGGTCCATCGCGCCCTTGGCCTGGTCCAGCGACTCCTGCACCGACGGGTCCATCAGGGCCGCATCATCCGCCCCGGCCTCGTCCATCGCGTCCTGCAGGTCGTCGGTCAACTGCTGCTGGTCGGCCCGCATCTCCGGCTGCTGCTGCTCAAAGTCCTCGGGATTCTTCGCGCTCGACTCAACCTGGTCCTGGAGCTGCTGCTGTTCGCTGACGATCCGCTCCAGTGAATCGTGCATCTGCTTGAGCTGCTCGTAGGGATCGACCTGGCCTTCGGTCAGCTCCTTCTCGAGGTTCTCGAGCGACGCGATGGCCTGGTCCTGGTTCTCGACGGCGCTGATGGGTTTTTCATCATCGATGTCGCGGGCGGCCTGCTGCATGTCGCGGTCCGGACGCTCTTCTTCCAGCATCTTCTCGATGCGTTCGAAGTTCTCCTTGGCCGCGGGATCGGTCTGGTTTTCCTTCGCCTCGGCCAGGGCGTCCTTGAATTCTTCAAGCTGTTCATGAACCGCTTCTTGGGCCTGGGTCAGCGGTTGCTTGGCCTCCATCGCCGCTTCGGGTTCGGTCAGCAACTGCTTGCCCCAGTCGGCGGTCTGGCGACGCAGTTCCTTCTCCGCCTGCACCACCGCCTTGAGCTGCACCGCCAGCAGGTCCGACTCCAGGCTCATCTGCTCCGAGCCCAGCAGCCGGTCGAGCTTGTCGATGGTGGTCTGAATCTCAACCTCGGCCTTGGCCAGGTGCACCGTGCGGTCGATGTCCCGGCTGCGGGCCAGACGCAGCGCGTCGGCGGCGCCGGGCACGTGCTCGCTTTCGACCTCGCGGACGGTCGTGTTCATGCCTGTGACCTTCTGGCCGCCGGCTTCGTCGAACATCTGGTTGGCCTGCAACTGCTCGACCAGCCAGTCGATGTCCTGGGTCACGTCGGTCAACGACCGCCGCACCGATTCCTGCCGGCGTTGTTCGCCGAGCAGGCGGCTGGACGTGTTCATCACGTCGCGGCGGTTCGGCGGGCTTTGGGCGAGGGCCGGGCCGGCAATGAACAGCCCGGCCATGGCAATCAGCGTCAGGTGAGTCTTGTGATTCAACATCATGGCTTACCTCACGGCATCGTAGGGGCGTTGGCGTCCCCGTTTGCGCCGTTCTCGGGGGGCTGCTCTTTCTTAAGACGCTCGACCTGCCCCAGGGACTGTCGCTCTTCCTGGCGAAGTCGGTTCAATTCCTGACGATTCTGGCCGATCTGCTCGTTAAACCACCGTGTCCACTCGGCCGGCGTGACCACGCTTAGACGGCGGGAAGTCGATCGACCCCGATATTCCGCGTCGTCGCCTCGCCGATCGGCCACCGCCACCCAGATACTGACGACCTGGTCCACCGCAATGTTCTCAATTGTTCGCGAAAGCGGCAGATCGACCGTCAGTTCATCCTGCTCGCCTTCCATTGTGCCGATCGATTTGGACTGTTCCATCCCGCCGTCGACCGACCAGACGATGAACACCTCGCCCAGCCCATGGTCGTCGCGGGCCGTCACCCGCAGCGGCAGCACGTAACCGGTCGTCACCGGCACGTTGCGGTCCGGCCGCAGCAGTTCCACATCCGGCACGCGATCCGGGACCACCCGCACCATGTGCTGCACATCCTCGAACTCGAAGCCGTAGGCCTTGTCGGTGAATTGCAGGGCATAGCGGAAGTCCTGCGTCGCGGCCGCCTGAAAGCGAATGGTCGACCCGTCATCGACCACTTCCAGCGTCGGTTGCTCGTCGGCGGGCAGGTCGGTCTGGAGCGTCACGTGCCGCACGGCCGGCTCGACCGCCAGGTTCCAGCGAATCGTCGAACCCGCCGGCACGTTCAGCCCCAACTGGTCGCTGACCGTGGTGTCCTCTTCCATGTAGTCCGGCGGGTCGATCGCCACGCGCGTCTCGGCGATGCGCGGCGAGCTGACGGTTTCGATCGTGTACACCCGCGACTGGTCGTCGCCGATGCGGACGTAATACTCGAGGCTGTCGTAGACCTCGTTGATGGTGCGGCTGTAGCGGTGGTTTTCGCCCTGGGCCAGTTCGAGCTGCTGCCACTTGCCCTCGCCTTCGGCGCGGATGTAGAGCGCGCCCATGCCCGGCGTGCGGCCGGCGGCCTGGGCGATCACGGTGACCTCGTCCCCACGGCGCACGTGCGTGTCGCCGGGGTCGATCGGCTCGACGATCTGCGTCTGCGTGGGGTACTGCTGTTCGATGCCCGCCATGCGCAACGCCAGCACCTTCAGGTAGTCGTTCCATCGCACGCTGAACAGGCTGAACAAACCGACCACCACCAGCGCGATCAGCAGCAGGCGGCGGAGCTGTTTGAAGTCGACGATCTCGCGGAAGTTGATGGGGCGACTGGTCTGCAGGGCCTGGCGGCGCATGGCCTCGAGCATCTGCGGCGAGTAGTGCATCTGCGACACCGACGCGTCGTCCATCTGCACGTACGTGACCAGCAGGCTCGACAGTTCGGGGTGACGATGCTCGACGCGCAGCGCCATGCGGACCGGGTCGAACTTGCGCAGGTGGCGAAGCCATTCCCACCACGCGACCCACCCGAGCACGCCGAGGTTGATTGCCAGCAGGATCCACCGCCCGAACTCCGGCGCGCTGAGCTTGAAGATGAACAGCCAGTCGACCAGCAGGTCGAGCATGACCATGCCGATGATCCACACCGCCAGCCGGGACAGGCCGCGGATGTGGTGGAAGCGCTGCTCCTGCCGCCAGGCGGAGCGCAGCCGGCTTTCGACCATCTTGCGGCCTTCGGCGGGCGATATGTTCGGGGCGGTCGTCATGTCTCGATCAAACCAGGTTGTGCTTGCGCCGCAGGAACCACTCCGTGGCGAACATCGCCACGATCAACAACAGCGCCAGCGGCGTGTCCCAAAGCTCCACCTCATGCCGCTCGGTCCGCGTGGGCGTCTGCTCGGTCAGTTCGTCGACCAGTTGACCCAGGTCGTCGATCGTCACGTAGCGCCCGCCGCTCGTCGCGGCCAGGGACCGGGCCAGTTGCAACTGCATCGCCGACTCCCGCAACTCCAGCGGCACGTCGACGACGTTGTATTCCACCTGATTGGACTGCTCTTGTTCAGCGCCGACGGCACGCACGTCATACAGCCCCGGCTCCTCGGCCAGGTGGCTGCCGACGTAAAGCCCCGGCACGTCCGGCGAGGGCGTCAGCATCACTTCCGTGCGCTGGGCCGGCGAATCGCGCGGCTCGACATACACCGGAAAGCTCGCCAACCGCATCGGCTCGTACTGCTCGTTCAACACGTTGGCGTAAATCTGAACGTCCTCGCCCGAGGCATACTCACGCTGATCGGTCTCCAGCGTGATCCGCTGGTTGCCTTCGAGCAGCCGGCTCAAGGCGAGGAACTGGATGGCCTGGCCCCAGAACCGCCGGTGGTAGAGGTCGCCGGTTTCCAGGCGCAGCCGCCAAAGCTCCTCCGTACCCACGAACATGACCTTGCCGTTGCCGTAGCGCTGCCAGGCGACCAGCGGGTAGGGATTGTCGCCGTCCATGCCGCTGTCGGTCAGCAGCGTCGAAGCGCCGGGCTTGGCGCCGGCCAACTGCGGCAACGCCGTCAGCGGACGCACCCGCGACCAGACGACCTGGTTGCTCGACAGCGGCAGCGTCAGCGTCGTCACCGAACTCAAACGACCGGCTTCGGTCACCACCGGATGCGCGCCGCTGCCGCCGGACATCCACTGCCCGGTCCCGATGTTCACCGGCAACAGGTCGGCAATGGGGGTGCCCGCGTAGGTCGCCGGCGCGCCCATCGGCCCGGCGATCATCAGCAGCGAACCGCGATGCTCGCGCACCAGTTCCTCCAGCCGCTCCATCTGCTCGGTGGTGAAGTAACCGGCCGGCACGTCGCCGAGAATAATCAGGTCGTAATCGAACGCCGCCGCCGCATCCTCGGGATAGCGGGCGATGTACCTGGGGTTGACCCGCGGCAGTTGCGGGTCGCCCTGGGTCATGAGGAACTTCACGTCGACCCGATGGTCACGCAGCAGCACCGGCCTCAGGTAGCGATATTCCCAGCGCGGCATGCCCTCGACATAGAGCACGTTGATCTTGTCATCGATCACGCGGATCGATCGCCGCGCCGAGTTGTTCTCTTCCAGGGTCTCGTTGGGCAGGGGCTCGGCTTCGACGCTGAGCTCGGCGACGCGGGCCTGCGTGCCGGGCTTGAAGGTCAGCGTTTGGAACTGCGTTTCGCCGGTCAGCTCGATCGTTTCGCGGGCGTGTTCGCCGTCGTCGACGCGCAGGACCAGGTCGATGCGCTGACCGTCGTAGCCCTTGCTGGACAGTTGCACGCGGATGGGGACCTCGTCACGGACGAACGCGACTTCGGGGCCGATGATGCGCTGGACCTGCACGTCGGGCGGGGCGGGCAGGCCGAGGCCGTAGCTGAAGATCGGAATGCCGCGGCCCTTGAAGCGTTGGGCGACAGGGGCGGGGTCTTC
>CAYYPN010000060.1:891-11627 GCA_964473545.1 uncultured Planctomycetaceae bacterium | reverse complement strand
CGGTACTAGCGCGGTTTCAGTTTCTCTGTAGCGTGCCACACCTTGTCCCTACGGCTCAAGGTGTGGCACCATAACGCGACGTTGCAAGTGAAACCGCGCTAATCGATCGCGGGGGCGGCAGCGAAATGCCGGGGACGGCGTCGGCGCATGAGCATCAGGCCGCCGGCGGCGAGCAGCGCGGCGGTGGCCGGTTCAGGGACGAGGATGCGCATCTGGTCGGCGCTGTTGCCGACGCCGGCGTAGTCGATAGTGAGCGTGCGACGATCGGCCGAGAGCGTGATGCCGTCGCGGTTGGTGTTGGTGTCGAGTTCCAGGCCGCGCAACGGCTCGTTGCCGGCGCCGGGGTAGGCGGTGGCGGGGTTGCCGAGCAGGTCGTCGGTATCGTCGAGGCTTTCGCCGAGCACGATCAGGCCGAGGATCGGCGCGTCGAAGGTGATCGACCCGCTGCGGCCGACCGACAGGGACGAGCCCGACGTATCGAAGTGGTAGAAGTACGATGTAAGGGTCGTGCCGGCGTCGATGTTCACGTCGAAGTTCGGGTCGGCGGTATACGTGCCCGGCGCGGTGATGTCGACGTCCAGGTCGCTGCCGAGCGTCAGCGTCCCCTCTTCGAAGACGTAAAGCTCGGCGTTGGACTCCAGTTCATGCAGCACCACGCTGTTGGGGGCTGCGATGACGCTGATGTCCCCACCGCTGCTCTGCACGCCGGCCCAACTCGAAGGCGCGGCCAGCGCAACACACCACAGGCCCGCACAGGCCATAACAAACATGCGATTCACAGGCATCACATCTTCCTTCCGGTTTGAACCCGACGTAACCGACAACCTATGCACACTATGCCACAGCCCAGGCGGGTCGCAACCGAAAATCCCGGGATTCTTCGAGTCGATCAGTTGACAGCCTGGGCGCCGGCGGCGGCGACGGTGTGGTCGTTGTCGACGGTGGAGCCGGAGACGCCGATGGCGCCGATGACGGTGCCGTCGGCGGTTTTGAGCGGGACGCCGCCGGGGAAGGTGATCAGGCCGTCGTTGGAGTGTTCGATCTGGTAGAGCGGACCGCCGGGTTGCGAGAGTTCGCCGATCTTGCCGGTGGGCATGTCGAAGTAGCGTGCGGTTTTGGCTTTCTTGATGGCGATGTCGATGGATCCGAGCCAGGCGCCGTCCATGCGGAGGAAGGCCTTGAGGTTGCCGCCGGCGTCGACCACGGCGATGTCCATTTTCGTGCCGGTCTGTTTGGCTTTTTTCACCGCGGCGGCGACGATCACCTGGGCCTGGGCGGCGCTGAGGTCGGCGGTGTCCAGGGCCTGGGCGTCGGCGCTTTCCTCGGACCGTCGGTCATCCCCGAAGGTGATGTTGATCTGGCCGTCGGCCGGTTCGTGGTTGAGGTATCCGACCATTCCGGCGGCGAGGGCGAACGCGGCCACGATCATAGCGACTCGGGTATGACGAGACATGGTGTGAGGCTCCCAAATGAAAATTGAACGAGGCGAGTCCCCAATACCATAGCAGGCCATATCCGGCGAGCAAACGCTTGCAGTGGATGAACCGGCACACGGGGGAATATCGTCATATACTTTAGATATGCAGGAGGTTCACGCATGACGATGCTGCGAATGACGATGCTGGGGCTGCTGGCCCTGACCGTATGGACCGCAACCGGCGCGGCCGCCGCGGCCGCCGAACCGGAGCGCGAGGCCCTTCTGGCCGACCCGCCGCCCGAGGCGATCGACGCCGAGGCGTTGGACCGGGCGGTGCGGGCGTCGCTGGCGGTGGCGGTGCGCGACGCGCTGGCGAAGATGGACGCGTCGGAATCGAAGTGGCTGTTCGAGCCGACGCTGCAGAAGACCATCGTCGATCGTAAGGAAGTGAAAATTCGCTACACCCGCAAGGTCGTGATGCGCCCGGTGTACGAGACGATGAAGGTGAAGGAACCGGTCATCGTGCCCGAGCGCGACGGCGAGGGCTACATCATCGGCCAGAAGGTCGAGATGAAGACGCGCACCCATCGCCGCAAGATCGGTGAGAAGCCCGAGGAGCGGCTGGTGCGTGATTCTGACGGCGAGATTGTGCGCACCGAGCGCCGCCCCATCTGGGGCCCCGGCGGACCGGACATTTACAACGGCGAATGCGTGGGCAACAACGCACTGGCATTGTACGCCCTGCTGGCCAGCGGGGTCGATCCGGAAGAGTGGACGATCCGCGAACTCGCCGACGCCCTCGACATGCACATCAAGCAGTTCGGCCCGCCGGATCGGACGCGCGAGCTGGCGTGGATCGCCATGGCCCTGACCCGCCATCCCGACGGATCCTATGACCCGGCGCTCAATACCGTGCTGGAAAAATTGCTCGACGGCCAGGTCGCCAAGGGAGAGGCTGCGGGACTGTGGGGGCCGGTCTGTGTCAATCGCGAACGTTTCGCCCGCATCATGGACTACCAGCAGGTGCTGGCCAAGCAGATCGAATCGCTGGAAGCCCGAAGCACCAACCCGCGCGCCGCGGCGCAACTGGCTCTGCTGCAGAAGGAACGGACGAATCTGGTGACGCAAGTCGCCGCCTATGCCGGTCGTGAGGCGTTGTGGGCATTCAACAAGCCCGACGCTGACAAACTCACGCTCCAGGCCATCGACGGCAGCGAAGACAAGATCGAAGTGCCCAACCTGCCGTACAACATTTTCGCCGAGGATCGGGCGGACATGCGCAGCACGCACCTGGCATTGATGGCGCTGGCTGCGGCCGACCGTGCGGGCAAGCTCCCCGAAGCGACGCCCGAATTGGCGATCATCGGCGGGCGCGTGCTCATTCGTCCGACCCCGGCGAAGGCGGTGATGGCCAAGGCCGCCGACGCGCTGGCCAGGGTACAGGATCGCGACGGGCGCTGGACGCAACTCAACAGCCGCGCCAACATCAACGAGTTCGATCGTCTGCCCATTCCCGGCGTGCCCGGGCCGAGGCGACTCGACCCCCTGCCCGCGCCGCAGTCGCTCATGAGCCAGGCCCACGGCGTGGCGTCGATCAACGCCATCGAACGGCTCCTTGCCGGCGATAATGTGCTGCGGCGTTACGAGCGGCAGTACAGCCTGGGCCTCGAAGCGCTGTGGCCGTGGGTGAAGACGTACCTCAACGAACCGGACCCGCCAGCCGACCAGCGAGCCAAGTGGTTGATCCTGCCGTATGACGTGGAGGATGTGCCGGACCCGAACGACCGCCCGCCGATGCGGGGGTTCAACGAGCCGTATGACTTTGCGCTGGTGCTGGGCGATGAACTGTCGGCGAGGCCGGAGGCGTGGCGGCGGCTGGCGTATCGGATCGTGCGCGGGCAGCAGGACCTTGGCGCGTGGGGAAGCGAAAACGCCGTGCGGTTCATGGCGTCAACCTCGACCCTGCTGCCGATGCAGCAGATGATCGATCAGCAGGCCCCGCCGGATTCCGAGGACAAGGAAGTCGTCAAGGAGCGCCGCAAGCTCTACCGGCAACACTACCGGACGCGGTTTTACCGGGCGGACGATCGGATGTTGAGCACGATGCAGGCCGTGGCGTTTCTCGCCGACACGATGCGCCCGTCGATCGCCGCAACGTGGATGACCGGGGAACAGGCCAACGGCTCGACGCTGGCCGAGCCCGCCGTTGTCGAACTGGGCGAGCAGAACGGCGTGCAGTTGCGCGTGCCAGAGTTCGCGCCGGACCTGGCCGGGCTCAGCCAGACCGAGGTCGTCACGCTTGTCATGCCCTACAACTCCCAGCAGACGCAGGTGGACGATGCGCTGGCCGCGGCGCGCACGGAGTTGCAAACCTTCCTCCAGCGCGACGGGCTGCTCGTCGTGGAGTATCCCCCGCACGCGCAGGGACGACGCTTCGCCGAGCAGACGCAGAAGGCCCTGGCCAACACGCTGGGCAGCCTGACGTCCGGCGAACTGCCGGACGATTCGAAACTGCTCTACGGCGCCCGCTTCACGCACGGTACGCCAACATTTCCCACGCTGTCGCGCGGCAACGACAAACTGGCCGCGGTGTTCATCGAGACGCCGCTGACCCAGACACCGGCCGACAAGGCCCAGATCGCCGCCTCCCAGCGCATGGTGCGTAACGCCATCGATGAACGTGCCGACCCGAGTATCCTCAACCCCGACTATCCCACGCTCATCGACGACGCCGGCGATCCCAACGAGGCGTTGCGGATGGCGCTGGCGGACCTGGAGATGGCGGTGCTGGGCAACGACCCGGCCGCCGAGGATGAGGTTGCCGGCGCCGCCGCCGCCGCCGCCGACGCGTCGGATGAAAACGCCAGGCCCGAGGAACCGGCCGAACCCGAGGACCCCGAGCGGAGCATGATCGATGCGATCGACCAGATGATGCAGCAAGCGGGCGATGACGAGTGATCGTCGCTAACGGATCAGGTTGTACCTGATGATGCACCACAGCGCCCGCACGCCGTCGCGCCAGTTGATCTTTTTGCCCTCGGCATACGTGCGGCCGGCGTAGCTCACGCCCACTTCGTAGATGCGGCATTGCTTGCGGGCGACCTTCGCCACGATCTCCGGCTCGAACCCGAAACGCGGCTCCTCGATCTCGATCCCTTGAATAATCTCACGCTTGAAAAGCTTGTAGCCGCACTCCATGTCGGTCAGGTTCAGGTTCGTCATCGCGTTGCTCAACAGCGTCAGGAACTTGTTCCCGACCGAGTGCCAGAAGTACAGCACGCGATGGGTCTCGCCACCGCTGAAACGCGAGCCGAGCACGACGTCGGCGTTGCCTTCACGGATCGGCCTGAGCAGCCGCTCATAATCGCGCGGGTCGTATTCGAGGTCGGCATCCTGGACGATGACCACGTCGCCGGTCGCCGCGGCGATGCCCGTGCGCAAAGCCGCCCCCTTGCCCTGGTTCACGTCGTGCCGGAGCACCGTGATGTCCGCATGCCCGGCCACTTCCTCCAGCCGCGCGCCGGTTCCGTCGGTTGAAGCGTCGTCGACGAGGATGAGTTGCTTGTCGACGCCGTCGAGTTGCACCGCGCGCACCCGTTCAATCACCGGTTGGATTGTGTCCGCTTCGTTGTAGACCGGGATGATGATGCTGAGGATCACGCGTTTGCGGTTCCTGTGCTAACGGCGCGGGTTGCGGTCGCGGCGCATCATCCGGATCTCACGCGCGGCGGCCGGGTCGTTGTCCGCCTGGACAAACGCATCGTAGCAGACATCGCCAGTCCATAGGCCCCGCGACAGCTCAGGGCGTGTCCGATTGATGGTGACACGTCGTGTCCCTGCCGTTAGAGTGAAGATCATGTCTCGCATCCACTTCGATCGTCGCGACTTTCTTCGCACCAGCGCCGCCGTCGGCATGACCGCCGCCTTGCCCGGCTGGCTTGCCGCCGCCCAACCCCAATCCGGCCGCAAGCCCAACATCGTCCTCATGATGGCCGACGACCTCGGCTACGAGTGCATCGGCGCCAATGGCAGCCGGTCGTACTCCACGCCCAATCTCGACCATCTCGCCGAGTCCGGGGCGCGGTTCAACCACTGCTATTCGCAACCGCTGTGCACGCCCTCGCGCGTGCAGATCATGACCGGCCTGTACAACGTGCGCAACTACACCGATTTCGGCGAACTCGATCGCAGCCAGACCACCTTCGCCCATCTGCTCAAGGACCGCGGCTACGCCACCTGCATCGCCGGCAAATGGCAACTCGGAGAGCAACCCGACGCGCCGCATCACTTCGGTTTCGACCAGGCTTGCCTCTGGCAACACACCCGCAACCGCACGGACAAGAACAAGCGCGACACCCGCTATCCCAACCCGCACCTCGACATCAACGGCCAGCCCCATGACTTCGACAACGGCGAGTACGGCCCCGACGTCTGTACCCGGTTCATCGGCGAGTTCATGGAAAAAAACCGTGACCGGCCGTTCTTCGTCTACTACCCGATGATCCTGACGCATTGCCCGTTCGCGCCCACGCCCGATTCGGAGGACTGGAACCCCAACAGCAAAGGCAAGGGCAGGTACAAGGGCAACCCCAAGTACTTCGGCGACATGGTCACCTACATGGACAAACTCGTCGGTGAGATCGTTGCGAAACTCGAAGCCCTGGGTCTGCGCGACGACACGCTGGTGATCTTCATCGGCGACAACGGCACCGACAAGCCGATCGTCTCCCAGCTCGACGGCCGCGAGGTCGCCGGGGCCAAGGGCAAGATGACCGACGCCGGCACACGCGTACCGCTGATCGCCAACTGGCCCCACGTCATCCCCCAAGGCACGGTCAGCGACGATCTGATCGACTTCAGCGACTTTTTGCCGACGTTTTGTGATGCGACCGGCGACGTGCCGAAGGACCGCCTGCTTGACGGCCGCAGCTTTCTCCCGCAGCTCCGCGGCGAACCGGGCGATCCGCGCAACTGGGTCTACTGCTGGTACAGTGCTCGACGCGGCGACAAACCCCAGGCATGGGCGCGGAACCAACGCTACAAACTCTACGCCGACGGCAGCTTCTACGACGTCCCCAACGACTGGCATGAAAAGAATCCCCTGACCGACCCGTCCCCCGAGGCGAAACAGGCTCGCGACATGCTCCAGCAGGTCCTCGATCGGTACAGCGACTAACCCTTCTCTGCCATGCCCAAGCGCGGGGAATACAAGAGGCACGAACCTTTGCCACGCCCCCGAAAATTGGTCCGGGTTGAATGAGAATCGACTGCCCGTTCTGGGCATGCCGGCTCCTGCATGAAACGGATGCGACCGCAACCGACGGGCGCGATGTCCGTTCAGCGCCGCTTGCGGAGGATCAGGATCGCGCCCGCGCCGAACAGCGCGAGGCTCGCCGGTTCGGGGACCTCGGTCAACAGGAAGTTGTCGACGTGGCCCTTGTGGTCGCGGGCCCAGGTGTAGCTGACGGCGACGACGGCGTAGGCGGTGTTGGCGTCGGTGAAGGCGGTGCTGGTGAAGTTGTAATCACTGGTGCTGCCTTCGAGGGTGATGTCGGTGATCGCGCCGGTGGTGGTATCGACGGTGTAACTCAACGTGTGGTAATCGGTGGGGACCCAGGTGCCGGTGTAGGCGATGGAGCTGGCGACGACCGAGCCGTTCTCCCACAGGCGCATCTCGCCGTTGAGCGTGCCGTTGAAGTTGCGGTTCTGAATTTCCAGGCCGGTGAAGAAATCGGTTACGACATTGCCGTCGGCCTGCGCGGGCAACTCGGAGTAGAACCCCAGGGCCAGGCGAGTGACGGCGCTGTCGTCCATGGCCAGATCGGCCGAGAGGGTCATCTCGGTGGGCTTGGTGTAGGCGCCGCTGCTGGTGATGGGAATGGCGATGGAACCGTTGGAGTTGCCGGCGGCATTGAACTGCCCGCGCGGGGCCGGATCGCCATCATCCGTTTGCACGGTGGCGTTGAAGGTGCCGCTGGAATTGAATGGTTGCTTGGACCAGGTGCCGCCGGGGAGGTTGGTCGTGTCCGGCGTGCGACCGTCAATGTCGGCGTTGTTCGAACCGGTGAACGCGTCGCTGATAATCACGTTGGCCGAGGCGCTGACGGCCAGGGCCAGCATCGTCGCGGCGGTCAAAGCAAACAAGCTGCACGTACGAATTTTCATGATACTTCTCCTTTTAACTCGCGCTGGGCTGGGGGCGGACGATACAACGACCACCAGGCCGCGACGCCACGCCGGGCACGGTGGATTCGTCGACGACCAGTTCGTGGCCGAGTCGTTCGACGAGCAAGGGACCGGGCCAGTCGGTTTCGTCGCTGGCAAACCAGTCGAGGCACATTTCGAAAATAAGGCTCTTCCCCGGGCGAGCGGGGGCTGATCCGGCTGGGGATGAAGCACTCGCCGAAGGATCCGCCGTCTTCGATGGCGCGGCCGGCCATGACGCCGGTGGAGGTGCGGCTTCGCAGGAGTTTAGAAATGTCGCGATGCCTGACCATAGCGGCGCTGCCTCGCCCGGTACACGAAAAGTGCCTGCCAAAAATATACACCATAATCCATGTATAGCAAGGAATATGGGCGCAAATATTGAGTAATCGGCTTAAGTGTGGGGGGGAAATGGCTTATGGATGAGGGGAGACAAGGCGCGGGCGCGTCGATCTTCGATCGACCGCTGAACCAACCGGAAGCGGGGAACTTCCGTGGAACTTCCGGGGGGGGTCAGCCCGCGACGAGGTCGCCGATCAGCCTCGCCTTGAGCAGGAGGACGCCGGTTTCGAGTTGCGGGTCGAACCCGCGTTCGAGGACTTCCCGGGCGGACTCGGGCACGGGCTGGTCGTCGATGCGGGCGTTGGGGTCGTTGTTCGGATCGCCGGCGCCGATCACCGCTTCAGCGTTGATCCGTTCGTCGTCATCGCGCAGGACGTCGATCACCATCCGCGCCCGGATCAGGTCCTCGACCTGCATGTCGGTCATGTCGACCTGCACGTCGGGCTTGACCCCCCACGAGCTGGCGTCGGGACGACGGTGAATGATCCGGCCCGACGGCAGCTTGTAGTATTGCGTGGTGATCTTCACCAGGGCCTGGTCAAACTTGAGGGGGAACAGTTGCTGCACCGAGCCTTTGCCGTAGGAGTTTTCGCCGATGATCAGTCCGCGGCGATGGTCCTGCAGACAGCCGGACACGATTTCCGACGCCGAAGCCGATCCCTTGTTGATCAGGCAGACGACGGGGAAGTGTTCGTAGGTATCGCGCGGGTCGGCGTTGGCGGTCCATTCGTCGCGCGACCCGCCGGTGTCGCCGGAGACGATCACGCCGCGATCCACGAACCGGTTGGACACATCGACGGCACTCTTGAGCAGACCACCGGGATTGAACCGCAGGTCGAGCACGAGGCCGTTGATCGGGTGGGGCTGACGGAGCAGGGCTTCGACCTTCTCGCGCTGCTCGCGGCCGAGCTGGGCACCGACCCCGGGATGGCCGGCGTCGATGTCGCGGGCGCCGACGATCTTGACGATGTCGGTCGACTCGATCCCGGCGTCGGCGAGGATGCGCACGGCCTGGTCGAAGCGCATCTGGGCGACGGCCTGGTCGAGCTCAGCCACGGTGTCCGGGCCGAACTGCGTGATACGGATGTAGCCGATACGGTTGGCCGGATCGACCCAGTAATCCCACAACCCGCCGGGCAGGCGGGAAAAGCCCTTGATCGAGTGGATTTTGATCGTGCTGCGGACGAGGGCGACTTCGCGCACCTCATCGCGTCCGGGCTGTTGCAGGCCGAGCTTGACCGTCGTGCCTTCTGGCCCGGTGATGGCGCGGACGGCCTGCTGCAGGCTGATGCCCACGGTGTTCTTGCCATCAATGGTGACGATGCGGTCGCCGGCCTTGAGCCCGGCCCGATGCGCGGGCGTGCCCTCCAGCGGGCTGACCACCGTCAGTTCCTCATCGGTCAACGTGATCTGCACGCGGACCCCGCTGAACTCCAGCTTGGTCGTGCGGCGGAAGTGTTCCATCTCATCCGGCCAGACGATCGCCGAGAAATCGTCGAGCGTGCTCATTGCGCCGTCAGCGAACTCGTGGATAATCATCCGCTCGGGCAGGTCGAGGGTCTTGCGGTTGTCGTCGAGGATGATGTTGAAGCGGCTGGCGGCGTCGCTGTAGCCCATGATGGTGAAGCGACCGTCCACCTTGGAACGCAAGGCGAGCAGACGCTTGTCGAACTGCTCGACCTTCTTTTCATCGGCGAGGCTGGGGAACGTCGCGGCAAGGGAGTGGTTGCGGAGCATCGCGCGCAGGGCGTCGATGCCGCCGACGAACATCTGGTCGATGCGGGCGTTGGAGACGTGCCGATCCGACGCGCGGGTCAGGGCCTGGATGAGCATCGGCGTGTCGATGCCGGCCAGTTCCTCCTCCCACCCGGTCTCGCCTTCGCCTGCCCAATGCTCGCCGGGCTCTTCGCCCTGGCTGCGGGCGTAGTCGTCGGCCTGCTGGTTGTAAACTTCGGGCACGTACAGCCGCAGTTGCCGCAGGCGCCGGCTCACGCGGTCCAGGTCTTCGCGGTAGGTGTCGTGGTCGTCGAACAGCAGGTCCAGCCGCCGGTAGAGGATCAACGCGCCAAACCATTCGCCCGCTTCTTCGGCGCTCCTGGCCTGGGTCTCGGCCTGCTCGATCAGTTCACGGATGGCCTGGCCCTGGAGGAATTCGTCGGGGTGCTCGCTCAAGCCGTGGGCCTCGACCGCGTTGGTCAGGGCCTTGGTCAGTTCGCCGGCCTCGCGGTGCTCGGCCAGTTTGTCCATCGCCGCGTCAAACGCCTGGCGCTGCTGCTGCCGCCGCAGGGTCTGGTTGCGGCGGTAAGTCGAGACCTCACGCTGGAGGCTGACCAGGTGCGGCTGATCGGCGCTCATCGTGTCGATCTGGTCCCACAATTCCCCGAGCCGGCCATCGGTCGCCAGACGCCACGCGCCGTGGGACAGGTCACCAGGCGCCTGCTGGACCTGGGCCGGGGCGGCGCACGCGGCGGCGAGCAGCAACGTCAGGGTCAGGCTCGGGATGAGGCTGACGATCCGTTTGCCCGGCAATCCGTAATCAGACATATCGAGCGATTCCTTGCTTGATGGGCTGAGCGTAAGCATCAGACGACCGGCAGGACATTATTGTTCATCCGGCCCGCCACGTCACGCGCGTTGGACACCGCAACACCTCCCCGACCGCCCTAGCATCGGCTAAAATGCGTCAAATGCTTACTTGCCTGGCGGATGCGATCAGCGACGAGACCCGCGGCTGGCTCATACTGGCCGGGGTGGTGCTCTTTGCCCTGGCCAT
>CAYYPN010000060.1:0-881 GCA_964473545.1 uncultured Planctomycetaceae bacterium | reverse complement strand
TGGAGCAAGGCCCTCCGCAAGCCGACGTACTACCACCCGGAAACCGACCCGTGGAAGGAGTCGGCCCACCGCGTGCAGCCCCCGGAAGAGGAAGAGGACAAGGACGAGAATGCGGATGAGAAAGATTGAGGCGTGTCCGCTTCAGCGGACATGCCAGGTCATGGCGGCTCGTTTATCGCTGGCTATCCGCAATTGGCTCAAACGTACTGCCCGCTTTGACGTCGAGGCCCACGCGGATGCCCAGGGGGATGTCGGCGGCCGGCCAGCGTTCGGGCAGCAGCCCGACGATCGGCGTGTCCCACAGGTCGACGACCACGGCGTTGGATTCCGGGAGCGTGGCGATGACCTTGCCCTGCACGCGGCGGGGTCGGCCGAAGACCGGCTCGACGTACGCCCCGCCGGCCGAGACCTCGTCCAGCTTCCAGACGTTGCAGCGGATGACGCCCCGGATGCGGTCGCCCACCTCGCCCCGGACCGGCCCGGTCGGTTGCAGGTACAAGCGGTAGTTCGTCCCCGGCGGGCCGACGATGACCCGGTCGGGCGTCGCTTCGAGCAATCGCACGCGCGCCACGGACGGCTTGGTTTGGGTCGTGGTCATGGCCGAACATGTTAGCCCGCAAGGCATCGGAATGCACGACGACATCCGCCGGCGTGGATGGACCGGCATCCATAACAAGGCCAACGCGAAGGAATGTCACAGAACCTGACGCCCTTTCCGGTTTCGCCGCGTCTTTTGTATAATGCAGCATAGACGATGTATTTTCGAACGCACGTGAACGCGTCTTAGTCAACGCCCGACACCTGGTCCCGATCACTTGCTGGAGTCATCATGTTCCAATCTCGCCGTCTCGCGTGGCCTGGGCTCTTGAGCGTGACTTTGT
>CAYYPN010000059.1:0-11664 GCA_964473545.1 uncultured Planctomycetaceae bacterium | reverse complement strand
GTCAGCGCCGGGCTGGAACCGTGGCCGGCCGGATCGTCCATCTCGGCCAGTTCGACGGCGGTCACCAGCGCATCGGCGAGTTCGGGATGGCGGCGTTCGACCTGCAAGCTGAGCACGCGATCGCCCAGCGCGGTGACGATCGGCTCGACCACGCGGCGGTAGAGGATGTACCCCAGCCCCACCAGGGCGACGACCATGAGCCCGAGCATGACGCGGCGCTGGGGCTGGTCCATGCGGAAGTACCGATCGATCAGCAGCGACAAGCCGACCATGCCCGCGAACGCGGCGAGCAGCCACGCCAGGCCGTCGACGACCAGCCAGCCGATGACCGCGGCGCGCAGCGAGGCGAGCTTGCGGCGAAGGGGACGGGTTGACGAGCCGACGTGGTTCATGGGATTTCAGTGCGCAGTGGTCGGATTTCGGGGGTCGGATTTCAGGGGAAGACGCGCCAGCGCTGCGCGGCGTCCGGCAAGTCGCGCCTGCCGGACGCCTGATCCCTGAAAACCGAAAACTGAAAACCGAACACGCATTACATCATCTTCCAGCGTTTGCGTAGCGCCCACTCGACAGCGAGCAGGGCGACCAGGAGGATCAGCAGGCGACTGGTGTCCCACAGTTCGATGGGCTTGCCGGGCACGACGAGCGTCTGCAGGCGATCGGGGATGAGGGCGGCGATGCGGTCGGCCTGGTCGATGTCAAGGTACCGGCCGCGCGTGCGGGAGGCGAGGTCGGCCAGCGTCGTGCGATCGAGGCGGGGGTCGGCCAGTTCGACCTGCGGCGCTTCGACGCGGAACTGCCGCGCGATGGTCACCGGCGGCGCGCCCGGCTCGGCGTCGAGCCTGAGCATGATCTCGTTCAACCCGAGGCGCGACGCCATGAGCGACGCTTCGTATCGGCCGGCCTGGTTGGCAACGGCCTGCAACGTGAACGGCTCGGGCAGGGCGCGCGGCGAGCGCAGTTCGACTTCGACCGACGCGGCGGTCAGCGGCTGGTAGTCGGCGTCGTACAGCCGGGCCGTCACCTGCACGCGCGAACCGATCGAATACACCTCCCGGTCGGTCGCCAGGCGTCCGCGCTTCTGTTCACCGAGCAGGCGGCCTTCGACGAGGTAGCGGACGGCCTGGACCCAGAAGCGATCGAAGTACGCCTCGCCGAGCTTGCGCCAGCGCCACGTCCCGGAAAAGCCCATGAACACGGTGCGACCGGGCCCGTACTGCCCGGCGACGAGCAAGGGGCGCGGGCCTTCGCGGGTCCGCAGGCGCGGGTCGATGTGTTCGACCAGCACGCTCGCCCCCGGCACCGCCGACCGTGCGGGAAACGACCAGTACACCCCCGGCATCGACTCCCACATCCGCCGATTCGTCTGCGCATCGGCGTCGAGCCGCATCATCACGTGATCGGCGCCGGCGGCGGTCAGCTTCAGCGGCCACGACTGGCTGTGCGTCATCATCAGCGACTCGATGTCGAGCATGCTCAGGCCACCCACGCGCACCGGCAACAGGTCGACCATGTCCTGCGTGCGGGCCTGGCGGAAGAAGTCGGCGGTGTGCTTGGGGCCGGCCACCCACATCACGCCGCCGGCGTGTTCGCTGAGGAACTGGCGCACCGCGTCGATCCACTCGACCGTGAACTCAGAAGGGTCCGGGTCCATGAAAATCACCAGGTCGTAATCGAACAGCTCCCGCGGCGAGTCGGGCAGACGGTCGATGACGGTGTCGCCGGCCTGGGTCATTTCGGCGTCGAGCGTCTGCAGCCAGCCGCTCAGGTCGACGGTCTTGTCGCGCATGAGCAGCGTCGAAACCATGCGAAACTCCCACGACGGCGCGCCGGCGATCAGCAGCACCCGCGCCTGGTTGCTCAGCACACGCAGGGGAAGCTGGCGATGGTTGTCGGTGTCGATGATCTCGGTATCGAGCAGGTCGGTGCGGACGGTGAGGATGTAGTCGCCGCTTTGTTCGGGGCGGTGCTCGAAGTCGATGCGGTGGTCGCCGCCGCCGGTGAGGGAGAGGTTGCGGGTGGCGACGACGGACTCAGCGCCGAGCGAGCCATCGGTGTTGACCGGCTGGGCGACGAGTTCGACGCGGATGTCGCGTCCGTCGTAGCCCTCGGCGGCGACCTGGGCCTGCACGAGGAACGGATCGTCGCGGAACACGCTGTCGGGCGCCCACATTTCGGCGATGCGGAGGTTGCGGGGTTCGACGGCCTCGCCGACGCCGAGCGTGAAGATCGGCACGTTCATCGAGTCGGCAAGATCGGCCGCGGCGCGCGGGTCGTCGCCTTCGGTGTTCTGGCCGTCGGTGATGAGCACGATGCCGGCGACGGGGCTGCCGGCGACGGAGCGCAGGGCCTGGTCGATGGCGCGGGCGAGGTTGGTCGCCTGGCCGGTCGGTTGGATCGGCGGGACGGGCGGGCCTTGCGGCAGGTCGGCGGCGGGGTCGGGCGGCGTGTTGGCGTCGGCGGCGCCGGATTGCGAGGCGAGGGTCTGGCGCACCCGGGCTGACCGGGCGAAGCTGAACACGCGCACCTTGCCGCGCGCGGTCAGGTCGCGCAGAAACCGCCCGTCGTCGGCTTCGAGCATGGTGTTGACCAGCTCCGCGCGACTGGGGGAGGCCTGCCGCAGGCCGGTGAGGTCGGTCCGCATGACGGCGGCGGCGCGCTCGGCCGACTCCTGGAGTCGATAGCGATCGCGGATGGACATGCTCAGCGATTCGTCGACGAGCACGAGGACGTAGGGTTCGACGGTGCGATGGGTCGCGACGGCCAGGGCCGGGCCCAGCAGCACGAGCATCACAAGCAGGAGGGTGATGCAACGGACGGCGGCCAGCGCCCTGCGCGGCGCGCCGTCGGCGGCGGCCCGCTCGGTGCGATACATCATGACGACCGCCACGAGCAACGCCGCGACCACCGCGAGCAGGACGAACACCCACCACGAGTGCACGCCGTGGGTCAGCGTGACGTGCGTCGTCGCACCGTCGGGGACGGTCGAAGGGTCAACACCCAGAAGCTGAAGCAGCCAGTCGGGCACGAGGCGGTTTACTCCGGGTCGAGGTCAGCGGGGCTGGCGGTGCGGCCGGGCGGGGGCAGCTCGAGCTCAACGCTCTGGTCGCCTTTGGTCATGATGATGGTTGGGCCGTCGCGTTTGATTTCGACGCCGTTGATGCGGATGCGAGAGGCCCGGATGCGGCCGCCCTGGCCGAACTGCAATTCCATGTGGCCGTCCTGGTCGACGCGCACGGTCGATCCCGCCGGCAGCCAGGGGAGGTTGGTCAGCGTGCCGGTGGACAGGTCGGGTTTGGGTTCGGGCTTGGGCAAATCGTCGAGCGACAGCGCCGGGGCGTCGGCGCGGGCGAAGGCGTACATGCCTCCGCGGGTCGGCACGATCAGCACGCCGCTGCGCACGATCGGTGCGGCGACCGTCGCGGGCATCGGCTTATCATCGTCCAGCGTTTCGATCGTGGCCGGGTCGATCTGCATGCCGTCGGTGAAGCGGGCGAAGCGAATCACCCCGTGGCCGGCGTTGCGCCGGTTGCGTTCAAACTGCGGCACGACCGGCCCGACCCGCGCCAGCGACCGGGCGCTGGGCCAGTGGCTGACGTAACGCGACCACGCGACCTCGCCCAGCATTTTGCCTTCGGCGGCATCGAGTCGATCCACCGCCCATTCGCCGTTGCGATCCTGTCCGATGACGACCAGTCGTTCGCCGCCGGGCGAGAGTGCGGCGTCATGGACGCGGGTGTTCAAGTGGACCGCCGGCCAGCGCAACGTGCCGTCGGTGATGTCGATCATGGCGGCCCGCAGGTCCGACGTGGCCGCGAAAAGCCAGGGCCCGTCGAGCGCGCTGAGCATGGCGAGGTTGCCGGACAGGTCATCGTGGGTCCAGCGCGGGCCGTCGGGGTCGATCGGTTCGTGTTGAATGCCCGAGCGGGACAGGTACGCCAGACCGATGCCGGTCCACGCGGCAAGGTCGGGGCTGCGCAGCGCGTCGAGCGTGGCGGTGCGGAGGTGGCGGCCGGTCTGACGATCGGCGATCCACAGTTTCGACCCGTCGTTGAGCGCGACGGCGGCGCGGCCGTCGACCACGCGCACGCCGATCACCGAATCGTTGTCGAAGCGTCGGGTCCACAAGACCCGGCCGGTGACCAGGTCGATGCCGCGCACCACGTCGACGGCCCGGTCGTCGTCCCAGAGGTGTTCGACGAGCATGTCGTCGCCGACGTGCAGGGGGTTGGCCAATCCGCGCCGGGCCAGGTGCTGCGTCGGGTCGGGCCGGGACGCCAGGGGCGAACCGGACGTTTGCCAGATGGGGCGGGTTTTCGGATCGGCCAGGTCCGCGGCGATGAGCGCCGACGGCGTGCGCACGATGAGCATGTGACCGGCGACACCGCCGATGATGTGGCGCGACTGGTTCTGGCTGATCATCGCCTCGTCGGCATCGGCGGGCAGGCGCAGCGCGGGCCAGGGTTGATCGGTGTCGGGGTTGGCCGTGTCACGGCGGCGCGGGCTGCGGCAGAGCAACTGGCGGGCCTGGGGGTAGTAGCTGTACAGCCGAGTTCGCAGGAGCGGGGAATGATCCAGCGCTTCGCCGCCGTGCAACACCACGGGCAGTTCGGTCTTGTAGCGCGGCGACCAGATGGTCTGAAGCGGCAGGCCGTCCATCGTTTGTCCGTGGCCGATTGCGTTGGCGTCGGCGGCCGCATTGGTTTGCGCTTTGGCGAGCCAGCCGCGCGCGGCCATGGCCCGGTCGATCAGCGCCGCGCCCGACTCGTGCTGGCGCAGGATCGCCTCGGCCAGGGCGAAGCGACGGGCCTGGGCGTCGCCGGCGATGTTCGCCACGCGCTGGGCCGCTTGGTCCGCCGCCGCCGTGCCGGGGTAGGCGAGCATCACACGGTGCAGGGCCAGCAGTTGTTCGTCGCCCCCGGCGCGTGTCAAAGCCTCGGCCAGCGCGGCGTCGGCCGAGGCGGTCGACGCCGGCGTTGTGCCATGCTGGGCGACCCGTTCCGCCAGGCGCGCTCGCGCCACCGCGCGGGCCGAGGCCGTCCATGCGTTGCCGTTCATTTCAACCAGCACGTCGGCGTCGGCGTCGGTCGCCAGGGTGCGATACGCATCGACCGCCTCGGCCGCACGATCGGCTTGCGCCAGGGCGTCGGCCTGGGCGAGCGCGACGCGCATGCGCTGGGCGGGGGTGCGGGCCAGTTCCGCGGCCTCGTCCAGCAGCGCCCGATCGTCCGCCGCTTTGTCCTTCACCCGCTCGAGCAGCGCGGCGAACAGCATGTCGCGCGCTTCGTTGCGGGCGGCGCCTTCGTCCAGCGTATCCAGTGCCGCGCGCAGGTCGCCGATCGCCTGCATATCGCGGCCGAGCATGCGGTGCAGCCGCGCCCGCCGCACCAACGCCTCGGCATCGTCGGCGGCAATCCGCTCGCCCAGCCTCGCCAGGTGATGCTCTACGTCTGCCATCGCCTGCACCCGGGCCATGCCCACGGCGAACACCTGACGCCCGTCGGAAGCCAGGTTGCCCAGCGGTTCGCCCGTGTGCGTCAGCAACGACCGGCTCCAGCGGCGCTTGCCCGTCCGGGCGTCGATGCGCAACACCTGTTCGCCGGCCGGCACGTACACCGTGTCCCGCGTCAGCAGCGCCCGCCCCGTCGCCGCCCCGCTGACCTCCGGCAGGAT
The DNA here is from genome assembly GCA_964473545.1 of uncultured Planctomycetaceae bacterium. GTDB lineage: Bacteria > Planctomycetota > Phycisphaerae > Phycisphaerales > Zrk34 > CAYWKS01. Next base: position 5,994 of record CAYYPN010000059.1, on the reverse strand, counting down.
CGGCGCGCGCCAGCGCACCTGCGATTCCGGTTCGTCCGCCTTCGCCTCGCGCGACAGGTCATACGCCGCGATCTCATTCGGGCCCCCGACGACCAGCGCGCCGTTGTGCACGCCCAGCGCGTAGTCGAACCCATGCGCCGCCGCATCGTCGACGATCGTGCGAATCGGCCGGCCGGTGTGCAGGTCGAGCACACGCACCGCCTGGCTGTCGGAGGTGATGGCCACCAGTTTCCCGCCGGCGATGAACAACTCGCTCGCCCGCCAGTGCCCGCCGTCGATCGAGATCAACCCGCGGATCCGCGCCAGGTCCGCATCCGGCTCCACGGGGTCCGGCTCGTAACGCAACGCCCAGCGCAGCCGCCCGCCGTCAGTGTCCGCCGCGGCGATGATGCCCCGACCCGTGGCGATGTACACCGTGCGCCCGTGCACCGTCAGCCCCACCGGCGACCAGGGCGACGCCTCGCTCGCGCCGGCGCAGATGAACCTCCGCCAGCGCTCTTGCCCGCTCTGGGCATCCAGCGCCACGAGGAACAACTCGGAGTTGAGTTGGGCGACGGTCAGCGCCACCCCGTCGATTTCCAGCGGCGCCGCGAGGAAGCGCGCTTCTTCCGTGACCACCGGCGCGCCACCGGTGTTGCCCTGTTCCGCGCGATCGTCGCTCATCGTCGCCCGCCACAGCGCCCGCCCGGTTCGCGCATCCAATGCTTCCAGACGATTGCCGCCGCCTTCGCTGACCCGCACCGCCCGGCCCCGCACGATCACCACCCGACGCCGCGCGTCGCGCACGAACTGGTTGCCGCTCACGTGGTACAACCGCCCACCTTGCAGGCTCATCTGCCGGCCCAGGTCGTCGCCGAACAGCACCATCTCCTCGACCGTCTGCGGCACGCGCCCGTCGGGTTGCTCGCGGGAGGGGTTGTCCGCGGCCGCGGTCCGCACCAACGCCGTCGCCCACAACTCCTCGCCGGTCTGGCGGTCCATGCAGACGATCGCCTCGGCCGTTTTGAAATAAAGACGCCGGTTATCGAGGATCAGCCGATCGGTCGGCGTCCAGCCGTGCTCGGCCCAGCGTCGGGCCATGCGGGCGCGAGCGTAGTTGCCGACCCCCGACACCGAATGCGCCGCCGCCTGCTCCAGCCCGATGTGCGACAGCGGCAGCGTCCGGTCCCACATCACCATCCACCGGCCCTGCTGGTCATCGTCCGCCTGAGCCCAGTCCATATTCTCATGCACACCCAGGGCGCGATCCGCATCGCCTGCCGCGCGCTGCTGTTGCTTCAGCCGGTCGAGCTCCGCCTGCAGCGCCGCGCGCCCCGCGCCCGGCGCCAGTTGATCCAGTCGTTGCTGCGCTGAAGCCAGGTCCCCCAGCCGCGCCGCGGCGATGCCCAGCCGCAACCGCACGCCCGCCAGGTCCACGTCCGGGTCGGGATGGGCCTGGGCCACCTTCTCCAGCCAGCGTCGGGCCGCGTGCCAGTCGCCGCGGTCCATGAGGATGCACGCCAGCGCATACGCCGCATCGTCTCCCCACGCGCTGGCGAAGTAACGCTCGGCCGCCCCGCGCAACGCCGGCTCGTCCCAACTGCCCACCGGGTCGTCGCCAACCAGCGCCCGCGCCTCGCCGTCGGCCGACAGGCGATACGCCTGCAAGCCCTGCACGTCGCCTTCCTCGGCCAGTTGCAGCAGGCGCCGCTCGACCGCCAGGCGCGTCGGGATGTACAACCCGTCGCCCACGTGGGTCAGCGTCGCGCCGAACCGGTCGCTGACCGCGTCAAGCAGCAGCAACCCCTCGCGCCATTGTTCGGATCGCAGGTATTCCTCGGCCCGGGTGAGCAGGCTCTGGGCGTCGGCGCTGGTTTCGATCACCACCCCCGTGGCCAGGGGCGCGTTGGCGTCGTCGGCCTCCTGGGCCTGCGCGCCGCACGCCGACCCGGCCCACAACAACAGTGCCGCGATCCATCGCCAGCGTCGGGTTGTTTGTCCTGCCTTCACGATCATCATTTTAGCCCGCGCCGCCGAACGATCGCTTGTGCCCGAACCACCACGCCAGCGTCTGTTCGAGCATGAGGATCACGACCAATGCGATGGCAAACGTCCGCCAGAGTTCGACCCGGCCGCCGACGACGCCTTCGTTCAACGCCGCCGGGCCCGACGCCAGTTGCACTTTGTCGGTATCCAGTCGTTGCCGCAGTTGCGATCGGTCGGCGGCGACAAGGTCGCCTTCGTCGGCGGCGACGTTGACGGCAAAGAGCACCGTCGCCGTGCCGCCGCCGTGGCGGGTCAGTTGCATCTCGTAAAACCCCGCGTCATCGGTCGGGTCGAACGTCGCGGTCAGCAGCGGCGAGTCGATCAGCCCGCCGTCGGCCGGCCGGTCGGTCGCGGCCTGAATCGTCGTCGCCTGGTCCGTGCCCGGTCGCCGCACGGCCACCTGCGAGTCGTACGTGCTGACGTCGACCGGATGGGTGATCGTCTGCCCGGTGGCGAGGTTGCCGCGGCCGGCCGTGGGGCGTGACAGGTACCGCGCCAGTTCGAGCATGGTCACGACATAACTCGGATCGCTCGGCCAGTCGTGCCAGTCGCCGTCGGCGCTGGTCGTGGCCATGAGCACGCGCCCGTCGCCCAGCGATCGCTCGACCAGCAGCGGCGAACGATCCGGGTCGTTGAGCCGGGCGAGCACACGCACGTTCGGATCATCCGCCGCATCCGGGTCGCTGGCCCACCAGCGGAAGACCTTGACGCGCTTGAGCAGGGGATTGCCCGACCCGGCGAACATCGACGTGACCGGGTGCGTGTCGTCGACCTCGGTCGGCCGGGCCCAGGTGCGTTCGGTCTCGTCGCCGCGCACCTGCACGAGTCGGGCCGGCAGCAGGCCCGCGCCCTCGTCGGCGAACTGCTGGTTGTACACCGTCTGGTCGACCTGGTCGCCGAGGAACAGCATCAGCCCCCCGCCCTGTTCGACCCAACGCCATAGCGCCTGACGCCGGGCCTCGGCGACCTGGTACACGTTGGCCAGCACAATCAGTTGGTAACGATCCAGATCGACCGACGCGAGTTGGCTTTCGGTGATGACCTCGGTCTTGTAACCGCTGGCGGCGTCGCCGGGCGGGCTGAGCGCGCGGGCCAGGAAGAACGACTCGCTGCGGCCGAACTCGACCGACGGATCGCCGTCGACGATCAGCACGTCCACGCCCTCGCGCACGCGCGCCGCGTAACGCCGCTCGTTGTCGGCGGGCATGACGTCGGGGTCGATCGTGGCGCGGACCGGCGTCGACCCGGGCGCGCCGAAGGTGAACGTGAACGCCGCTGACGCCGATTCGCCGGACGCAATGCGGTCGATCGTGCGGGTCATGGGCGGTGCGTCGCCGGCGGTGAAGGTGACCCTCACGTCAGACGCCGGCCCGGGCCCGAAGTTCCGCACCGTCGCTTCAAACCGCACCGGCACCCCCGCCACCACCGTCTTCTCGTCCGGGCCGAACGCGACAACGCCCAGGTTGTCCGTCCTCGCCTCGTCGATCGGCACGACCACCAGCCCGTCCGACACGTCGGCGACACGTTCGAGCAGGCGTTCGATCGTGCGATCGGACTCGGCCTCGGGCGCCGGCCGCCAGTCGCGCCGACGCAGGTCCGTCACCACGTACACCACCCGGTTGGCCGCCCCCTCGCCCGACTCGGCCTCGGACTTCAGCGTGTTCGCCAGCTCCACCAGGGCCCGGTCCAGTTCCGCCGGCCGTTCGGACCGCTGCAGGTCTTCGATCACGTCCAGCAGCGGCTGGGCCTGTTCGAAGTACTGCCCGTTGACCCGCGGCTCGGTCGGGCGCGAGGTGAGCATGAGCGTGAACGTGTCGCCCGGTCGCTGGTCGGCCGCAGCGCGTACGAAGCGCGTCACCGCGCTGCGCGCCGCCTCGAAAGCGTTCCGGTTGCCCAGCCGCGCCGTCATCGACGGCGAATCATCCAGCAACACGATGCGCTCGGTGCGCGCCGCGGCGGACAGCACGCCCGCCGACCCCGGCGTCACGAACAGGCGCGACACCAGCAACGCGATCAGCAACACCGCCAGGCATCGCAACAGCAGCAGCAGCAGGTTCTCGATGCGGATGCGCCGGCGATTGGTCTGGTCGGCTTCGAGCAGAAAGTCCATCGCCGCCCAATCGACCAGCTTGAACCGCCGGCGGTTGAGCAGGTGGATGATGATCGGCGCCGCCACCGCCAGCGATCCCCAGAGCAGCATCGGATTGATCAGGCCGAAGAAATCCACGAATGCCTTCCGGTCAGGCGCGGCGCGCGGTGCGTCTGGTCTTGAGTCGTGACGCCAGGTACGCCGACAGCGCCGCGTCCAGCGGGTCGGCGGTGCTCAGGCCGACGTAGTCGATCCCCAGCGCCGAACACGAACGTTTGACCTGGTCGACGAAGCGGTCCTTGGCGGCAAGGTAGGCCTGCCGCAGGGCGCGCGGTTCGGCGAGCAACTCGCGATCCAGTTCCAGCCCGCGGAACATCGTGTGATCGGTGAACGGGAACGTATGTTCGTGTTCGTGCATGACGTGGAACACCACCACCTCGTGGCGACGATGGCGAAACTCGCGCAACGTCGAGGTCAGCGTCGCCGCGTCGGCGAACAGGTCGCTGACCAGCACGACCATGCCCCGCTGGCGGATCTGCTCGGCCAGTTTCTCGAACGCCCCGGCCAGGTCGGTGCGCTCGTCGCATTCGGTCTGTTCCAGTTCATGGACGAGCTGCTTCACGTGCGCCGGATGCGCGCTGGCCGGGAGGTTCATCCGTACCGCCCGGTCGAAGGTGATCAGGCCCACCGCGTCCTGCTGGTGTTGCAGGAGGTAGGCCAGCGACGCGGCGAGGGTGGCGCCGTAGTCGAACTTGCTCATCCCGTCGCGCGTGTCCATGCCGTAGCGCATCGACCTGGAGCAATCGAGCAGGATCGTACACTTGAGGTTGGTCTCTTCCTCGTACTCCTTGATGTAGAAGCGGTCGGTTTTGGACCAGACCTTCCAGTCGATGTGCTTGATCTCGTCGCCGGGCACGTAAGGCCGATGCTGGGCGAACTCGACGGCGAACCCGTGGTAGGGCGAGCGATGCTGGCCGGTGATGAAACCTTCCACGACCAATCGCGCCCGCAGATCCAGCCGGGCGATCTTGTTCAGCACATCGGGGTCGAGATAGCGTCGTGCGTCTGGCATCAGAAAATCGGCACATCAGACAGGCAGAGGATGTGTGGGCGGGGGCCCACCGGGTATTCCGCCTTCAGGTTTTCAAGTTTTGCTGAACGCGCGTGAGGCGTGGCCGGCGGCCTGGTCGGCTTCGGTCTCGGCGATGCGTTCGAGCAGGCGGTCGACGATCTGGTCGGGGCGAACGCCTTCGGACTCGGCGTTGAAGTTGGTGATCACGCGGTGGCGCAACACGGGATGGGCCACGGCGCGGATGTCGTCGGTGCTCACGTAAGGCCGACCGTTCAGCGCCGCCCGCGCCTTGCCGCCGAGCAAGAGGTACTGCACCGCCCGAGGCCCGGCGCCCCAGCTCACCCATTCGCGCACGAACTCGGGCACATCCTCCTCCCCAACGCGCGTGGCCCGGACCAGTTGCAGGGCGTAGTGAATCACGCGCGGGGCGATCGGCACACGCCGCACGATCTCCTGCAGCTTCGTCACTTCCTCGGCGCTCATGATCGAGTCGACGACCGCGTCGAACCGGGCGGTGGTCACCTCGGCGATGCGGTACTCCTGCTCGTAGCTGGGATAGTCGACGAAGACCTTGAACATGAACCGGTCCTGCTGCGCTTCGGGCAGGGGATAGGTGCCTTCCTGCTCGATCGGGTTCTGCGTGGCGAGGACGAAGAACGGCCGGGGCAGCGGGTGCACGGTCCGGCCGACGGTGACCTGCTTTTCCTGCATGGCCTCGAGCATCGCGGCCTGGGTCTTGGGGGGGGTGCGGTTGATTTCGTCGGCGAGGATGACGTTGGCGAAGATCGGGCCGTTGAGGAACCGGAAC